>JAOPVD010000178.1 GCA_025966295.1 Frankiales bacterium
GTCGGCGAGGAGAACGCGCTGCGCGTCCTCGGCGGGACCGGCCAGGGCGGCACCGTCGCCTGGCACAAGATGGGCGAGGGCTGGTCCTGGACCCGCAAGCAGGGCGACGACGAGGACCACGCGGCGAACGCCCTCGAGGGCTGGGAGCAGGTCAAGCGCGACCTGGCCGCCGAGACCTACACCTTCTACGTGCTCGACGAGTTCACCTACCCGATGAAGTGGGGCTGGGTGGACGTCGACGACGTCGTCACCACGCTCGCCAACCGCCCGGGCACGCAGCACGTCGTCATCACGGGGCGCGACGCGCACCCGGCGCTCATCGAGGCGGCCGACCTCGTCATGCAGACCACCAAGGTCAAGCACCCGATGGACGCCGGCCAGAAGGGCCAGCGGGGGATCGAGTGGTGAACGTCCCGCGGCTGGTCGTGGCTGCGCCGTCCAGCGGCGCCGGCAAGACGACCGTGGCCACCGGGCTGATGGCGGCGCTGCGGGCCCGCGGCCTGCAGGTCAGCCCGCACAAGGTCGGGCCGGACTACATCGACCCGGGCTACCACGCGCTTGCGACCGGTCGGCCCGGCCGCAACCTGGACCCGGTGCTCGTCGGCGAGGACCTGGTGGCGCCGCTGTTCCTGCACGGCGCCGCCGGCGCCGACGTCGCCGTCGTCGAGGGCGTGATGGGGCTGTTCGACGGTCGCGGTTCGACCACCGAGGGCTCCACCGCGCACGTCGCCCGGCTGCTCGGCGCCCCGGTGGTGCTGGTGGTCGACGCCTCCTCGCAGTCCCGGTCGGTGGCCGCCCTCGTCCACGGCTTCAGGGCGTACGACGCCGACGTCCGGCTGGCCGGTGTGGTCCTGAACCGGGTCGGCAGCGACCGGCACGAGCAGGTCCTGCGCGAGGCCCTCACCGACCTCGCCCCGGTGCTCGGCGTGCTGCGCCGCGACGCCGGCGTCGCCACCCCGTCCCGGCACCTGGGCCTGGTGCCGGTCGCGGAGCGGGCGCCCGAGGCGGTCGCCACCGTGGAGCGGCTCGGCCGGGTGGTGGCCGCCGGGCTCGACCTCGACGCGCTGCTCGCGATCGCCCGCAGCGCCGACGATCTGGCGGCCACGCCGTGGAGCCCGCCGGAGCGCGCGGTGCCCCGCCGGCCGGTGGTCGCGCTGGCCGGCGGCCCGGCCTTCACCTTCGCCTACGCCGAGACCCGCGAGACCCTCACCGCCGCCGGCGCCGACGTGGTGGTCGTCGACCCGCTGCGCGACGAGCAGCTGCCCGACGGCACCGCCGCGATCGTGCTGCCGGGCGGCTTCCCGGAGGTCTACGCCGAGCAGCTGACCGCCAACCGGCCGTTCCTCGACGCGGTCCGCCGGCACCTCGCCGGCCCGAAGCCCACGACGTACGCCGAGTGCGCCGGCCTGCTGCTGCTGTGCAAGGCGCTCGACGGCAGCGCCATGGTGGGGCACCTGGACGCGACCGCCGAGATGACGCCGCGGCTGACCCTGGGCTACCGCACCGTGGTGGCGCACTCCGACAACCTGGCGGCGGCCGAGGGCACCCTGGCGGTCGGGCACGAGTTCCACCGCACCGTGGTGGAGCCGCGGTCCGGGGCCCGGCCGGCCTGGCAGCTGCAGGACGGCACCGTCGAGGGCTTCACGACCGGGCTGTCGGTGCTGGCGTCCTACGTGCACCTGCACCCGGCCGGCGTACCGAGCCTGGCCTTCAACATCGTCGAGCGGGCGGCGGCATGAGGCTCACCGGCGTCGGCATGGGACCGGGCGACCCGGAGCTCGTGACCGTCAAGGCGGTCCGGGTGCTGCAGGAGGCGGCACTGGTGGTGGTGCCCGTGATGAGCGCCGACGAGCAGGGCCGCGCCGAGGCCACCGTCCGGGCGCACGTCGACCACGACCGGCTGCAGCGGCTGGTGTTCGCGCTCGACGACCGCGGCGGCGCGACCCCCGCGCGGACCCGGGCCTGGGACAGCGCGGCCGACGTGGTGGCGGAAGCCTTGCGGGACAAGGGATCTGTCGCCTTCGCGACCATCGGCGACCCCAACATCTACAGCACGTTCACCTACCTCGCCGACGCGGTCCGCGAGCGGCTGCCCGAGGTCGAGGTCGCGACCGTCCCCGGCATCACCGCCATGCAGGACCTGGCTGCCCGCTCCGGCACCGTCCTGTGCGAGGGCACCGAGTCGCTGGCGCTGCTGCCGCTGACCGCCGGCCTGGAGGCCTTCGAGGAGGCGCTCACCCACTTCGACACCGTCGTCGCCTACAAGGGCGGCCGGCACGTGGCGAAGGTCCGGGAGGTCCTCGCCAAGCACGACCGCCTCGACACCGCCGTCTTCGGCGCCGCGCTCGGCCTGCCAGGCGAGCAGGTCGGCGCGCTGCCGGTCGAGCCGGCGCCCTACCTGTCGACGGTGATCGCACCGGCCCGTCGTACCACCCGTGGAGGAAAGCTGTGACCGGGCTCGTGAGCTTCATCGGGGCCGGCCCCGGGGCGGCCGACCTCATCACGCTGCGCGGCGCGCAGCGGATCGCCGAGGCGGACATCGTCATCTGGGCGGCGTCGCTCGTGCACGAGGACGTGCTGCAGCACGCCCGCCCGGACGCGCTGGTCGTGAACTCCGCCGAGCACTCGCTGGAGGGCATCACCGAGCACTACGAGCGGGCCGCCCGCGAGGGGCTGCGGGTGGCCCGGATCCACTCCGGCGACCCGGCGCTGTGGGGCGGCACCCAGGAGCAGCACGCGCTGTGCACCCGGCTCGGCCTGGACACCGAGGTCATCCCCGGGGTGTCGTCGTTCAGCGCCGTGGCGGCGCTGGTGCAGCGCGAGCTCACCATCCCGGAGGTCGCGCAGTCCGTCGTGCTGACCCGGCTGGAGGGCGGCAAGACCCCGATGCCGCCGCGCGAGACGGTCCGGGCGTACGCCGAGATCGGCGCCACCATGTGCCTGTTCCTGTCGGCGGCCCGCACCAAGCAGCTGCAGACCGAGCTGCTCGCCGGCGCCTACGACGAGGACACCCCGTGCGTCGTCGCGTACGCCGCCACCTGGCCGGACGAGCTGGTCTTCGAGTGCCGGCTCGGCGACCTGGCCGCCAAGGTCAAGGAGCACAAGCTCTACAAGCACACCCTGGTGCTCGTCGGCCCGGCGCTGGCCGCCGACGGCACCCGCTCGCACCTGTACCACCCGGGCCACTTCCACGAGCACCGCAAGGTCGAGTCGCTGGAGGCGCGAAGGGCCCTCAAGGCCTCCCGATGAGCGAGCTGCGCGAGCCGTCCCTCCCGCGTACGGCGAAGGTCCGCACGGGCCCGCTCCGTCCCGGCTGGACCACCGGCACGTGCAGCTCCGCCGCCGCCAGGGCCGCCGCCCTGGCCCTGCGCGACCAGCAGCCGGTCACCGACGTCGACGTGGCGCTGCCGAGCGGCCAGCGGGTCTCGTTCGCGGTCGCCGACTGCCGCTTCGACGAGACCAGCGCCACCGCGGTGGTGGTGAAGGACGCCGGCGACGACCCCGACGTCACGCACGGCGCCGAGATGACGGTGACCGTCTCGTGGGCCGACGCGCTGGTGCTGGAGGCCGGCGTCGGGGTCGGCACCGTCACCAAGCCCGGGCTCGGCCTGGAGGTCGGCGGGCCGGCCATCAACCCGGTGCCGCGCGAGATGATCACGCAGGCGGTGCGCGAGGTCACCGACCGCGGGCTGCGGGTCGTCATCTCGGTGCCGGACGGTGAGAAGCGCGCCAAGAAGACCACCAACGCCCGGCTCGGGATCCTCGGCGGCATCAGCATCCTGGGCACCACCGGCATCGTCCGGCCGTTCAGCACCGAGTCGTGGCGGGCCTCGGTGGTTCAGGCCGTCAGCGTCATGGCCGCCCAGCACCTGGACACCCTGGTGCTCTGCACCGGCGGGCGCACCGAGGCCGGCGCGATGACGATGCTGCCCGACCTCCCGGACGTCTGCTTCGTCGAGGTCGGCGACTTCACCGGCGCCGCGCTCCGCCAGGCCGTCGCGGACGGCTTGTCGAAGGTGGTGTTCGTCGGCATGGTCGGCAAGCTCACCAAGCTGGCCGGAGGTGTCCTCATGACGCACTACACCAAGAGCAAGGTGCCGCTCGACGTGCTCGCCGACCTCGAGCCGTCCACCGCCGAGCAGGTGCGGGTCGCCAACACCGCGCGGCACGCCTACGAGGTGTGGGACGCCGCGGGCGTGCTGCGCCCGGCCGGCGACAAGCTCTGCGCGCAGGTCGCCGACGTGCTGCAGCGGTTCACCGAGGGGGCGCTCAGCGCCGAGGTGGCGATGGTCGACTTCACCGGCAAGCGCATCGTGGCCGCCACCCGGCCGGACTGGGTGACGGCATGACCGAGGGCACGCGCACGCCGGTCACCGTCATCGGGTACGACGGCGCGCCGCTGTCGGCCGACGCCGCCCAGGTGGTGGCCGCCGCAGAGCTGGTCGTCGGTGGGAGGCGGCACCTGGCGGCAGTGGACCTGCCGGCGGGCGCCCGAACGATCGTCCTGGGCCCGGTCGAGCAGGCGGTGGTGCAGCTGCAGGAGGCGCACGACCGGGGCGAGCGGGTGGTCGTGCTGGCCAGCGGTGACCCCGGGTTCTTCGGCATCGTGCGGCTGCTGTCGCGGCACCACCTGCCGCTGGCGGTGCTGCCGGCCCGCTCCAGCGTCGCGGCCGCCTTCGCCCGTCTCGGGCTGCCCTGGGACGACGCCATCGTGGTCAGTGCGCACGGCCGGGACCGCCGTACGGCGTTGAACGTGCTGCGCCGCTTCGGTGGCTCGGGGCAGCCGGTGGCGGTGCTGACCGACGCCGACAGCGCCCCGGACCGGCTGGTCGACGAGCTCGGCGACGAGTGCCCGCGGCTGGTGGTGTTCGAGCGGCTGGGGGAGCCGGACGAGACGATGACGCAGGTGCTGCCGGGCGGCTCGGCGGCGCCGGCCCCCGGCGTGCTGTCCGCGACCAAGGCCCGCAACCGCCGCTGGGAGGCGCCCAACCTGGTCATCACGACCGGCCGGCCGACGCACCCGGCCGCGCCGCTGCTGCAGGGCCGGCGGGCGGCGTACGCCGACGAGGTCGCCGGCTGGGGGCTGCCGGACGAGCTGTTCGCGCACCGCGACGGGATGCTGACCAAGCGGGACGTGCGGGCGGTCGTGCTCGCCCGGCTGGCCCCCGGTCTGGGCCAGCTCGTCTGGGACGTCGGCGCCGGCTCCGGCTCGGTCGCCGTCGAGTGCTCCCGGCTCGGCGCCGCCGCAGTGGCCGTCGAGCGTGACCCGCAGGCGCTGCACCACATCAACGACAACGCCGCCCGCCACCACGCCCCGGTCCGGGTCGTGCACGGCACGGCGCCCGCCGTGCTCGCCGGCCTGCCGCAGCCCGACGCGGTG
>JAOPVD010000219.1 GCA_025966295.1 Frankiales bacterium
CTCGCCTCGGACGAGGCGCGTTTCATCACGGGCGTCAGCCTGCCCGTGGACGCCGGCGCCCTGAGTCTGTGAACTGACCGCATCCCCCTCAGCTGGTCGGCTGCAGGCCGCTTCAGTACGTCCAGCCTTTGCAGCGGGAGACGTAGGCGCTGTAGCGCATGAGGTCGACCCCGTCAGAGCACCCACCGGCCCCGCCGTGCCGGCCGCAGCTGCGCGGTCGCGCGCGCCAACCGCGCATCGTCGAAGGTCAGCAGCCCCACGTTCGGGGTGGCCAGCAGGAAGCCCACGCCCTGCATGCCGGCCGCGTAGTTCACGACCAGTTGGCTCAGCCTGAGCGAGAGCGGCTGGACGTACCGGCGGAACCTGGCGAAGGTCTGCTCGGTGCTGTCGCTCAGCGCCCCGCCGAAGACTGCCACGCCGCGGGTCGTGAGGCACAGCAGCCCGACGTCGGTGAGCAGCACCAGGGCGACGCGGTGGTCCTGGGTGAAGTACGAGCAGGCCTGCAGCCTTGAGGGTTTTAGTAGGGCACCATGGCCCGATGTTCCTCATGAGCAACTCGCCCGCCGCGGCCCGGGGATGACGACCGCCGAGTTCGCCCTGGTCGACGAGCTGGCCGACAGCATCGACGTGGCCAGACCGACCGGGCGGCTCCGCCGCGAGTCCTGGGTCGAGGGGGGCTTCGCGACGAGCGCGTTGCGATGGGGTGCCGACCGCAGCGAGGTCGTGTTCCTGCACGGCGGTTCCATGAACGCCCACGCGTGGGACAGCCTGCTGCTGCAGACACCATTCAATGCGCTCGCCCTGGACCTCCCCGGTCACGGTGACACCGACTGGTTCGAGGAGCCGGTCTACGTGCCCGAGGACCTGGCCCAGGCGGTGGCCCCTGCAATGCAGGCACTGGCCCCGTCCGCGAGGACCGTCGTGGGTCACTCGCTCGGTGGGCTCACAGCGCTCGCGCTGGCTGCTCAGCGACCCGACCTCGTGGGCCGGCTCGTCCTGGTCGACTCCTCGCCGGCGGCGCGGCGCGACGACAGCGAGGCCCTGCGGGCGATGGTCTCCAGAAGCGACTTCTCGTCGTTCGAGGAACTCCTGACCCATGTGCTCGACCCGGCCCGGGGGGACAGTCGCCCGCTGCGACGCAAGCTCCTGCTCAACGCGCGCGAGCTGCCCGACGGCCGGTGGAGCTGGCGACACGACGCGCGCGAGAGCACGAAGGGCGACAAGTGGGAGGCCGTCTTCACGGCGGTCCCGCGTGGCTGGGAGCATGCCGCGGCCGTGCGCTGCCCGACCCTGCTGCTGCGCGGCGAGCGGTCGACCGTGCTGTCGGAGGAGGACGTCGAGCGCTACGTCGAGCTCGTGCCCGACCTGCGCGTCGAGGTTCTCCCCGGCGTCGGTCACCACCTGCAGGGTGAGCGGCCGTTGGCGCTGGGTGCGCTGATCGCCGAGTTCGCCGCGCACTGACGCGCCGCAGAACAATTCCTCATGAGAGTTGACAGCGGCGGGCCAGGGCTGGAACGTCACCGCACGCGCGAGCACTCGTGCCGACGGTCGCCATGCGCGCGAGGAGCCTCCATGACATTCCAGCTCGTTCACGGCGCCAGGTACGGCGCGGGACCGCACGTTCCTGGGCGGCTGGGCGGCGTACACCGGTGCTAGCGCTGCGCGCGGTGGGGTGGGCGCAGCCGCCGGTCCTGCAGGACGTCCCGGAGCCGCGGCCCGGCGAGGGCGAAGTGCTCCTGGAGGTGCTCGCCGCCGGGGTGTGCCAGTCGGATCTGCACGTGCTCGACGCCCCGGAGGGCGTGTTGCCCTACGTCCTGCCCTGCACGCTCGGGCACGAGGTGGCTGGTCGCGTGGTGGCGCTCGGTCCCGGCGTCGCCGGCCCGGACCTCGGTGCCGAGGTCCTGGTCCACGGCCCCGTCGGCTGCGGCGGCTGCCCCGCGTGTGCCGTCGGGGAGGACAACCACTGCCGCCGTCGAGCCGAGCTGCGCAGCGCCGGCATCGGTCTCGGACGCGACGGTGGCATGGCGGAGCTGGTGGTCGTGCCGGCGCGTGCGCTGGTGGGCCTGCGCGGCCTCGACCCGGTCGCCGCCGTCGGCCTGACCGACGCCGGCCTGACGTCGTACGCCGCTCTCGAGGCGACCCTGCCCGAGCTGCGGGAAGGGACCACCGCGGTGGTGGTCGGCGTCGGGGGGCTGGGTCACCTGGCCGTGCAGGTGCTGCGCGCGCTCACGGACGCGCAGGTCATCGCGGTCGACTCGCGGGTCGCCGGGCGCGAGCTGGCTACGGCGTCCGGGGCACACGCCGCGCTCGAGCCCGACGGGTGGGCCGAGCAGGTGCAGGAACGCATGGCCGGGGCGGGGGCGGAGCTGGTCCTCGACGTCGTGGGCAGCCAGAGCACGCTCGACTCCGCCCTGCGCGTCGTCGCGACCGGTGGACAGCTCACGGTCGTCGGCAGCGGAGACGGTGCGCTCGCGCTGACCAAGGGCCAGCAGCTGGTCCAAGGCCTTCGGGTGGCGCTGCCGTTCTGGGGCTCCCGCCGACAGCTCGAGCGCGTGGTCGAGCTGGCAGTCGCGGGCGTCCTGCATGTCGACCATGAGTTCCATCCGCTGTCCGACGGCCCAGCAGTCCTCGAGCGGCTCCGACGCGGCGAGGTGTCCGGACGGGCCGTGCTCGTCCCCGATCGTGAGGCGCCAGCGTGCTGACCGGGAAGACCTGCCTCGTCACAGGGGCCGCTCAGGGCATCGGACGCGCGTCGGCCGTGGAGATGGCCCGTCAGGGCGCCGTTGCGGTCGCTCTCGCCGACCTCGACGTCGACGGGGCCGAGGGGACGGCGGAGCTCGTGCGCGCTCACGGCGCGACCGCGCTGGTGGTCCGCACGGATGCGCGCGAGGCGTCCTCGCTGCGCGACCTCCTGGACACCGTCGACCGGGAGCTCGGCGCACTCGACGTGCTGCACAACAACGTCGGCATCACGGAGGCGCAGCTGACCGACCAGCTCGCGGTGGACGTGCTGCCGGTCGAGGTGTGGGACCTCGTGATGCAGGTGAACCTGCGCTCGTACTTCCTCACCACGCAGTACGCCGTCCCGCTGCTGCGCCGCTCGCGACTCGGACCGAGCATCGTGAACACCGCGTCCACGTCCGGCAAGGCAGCGGCACCGCGCGGCCCGGCATACGCCGCCAGCAAGGGCGGCGTCGTGATGCTGACGAAGGCGACGGCGGTCGACCTGTCGCCGGAGGTCCGCTGCAACTGCGTCTGCCCCGGCACGATCGAGACGCCGATGGCCCAGCAGTACATCGCCCGCGCTGAGGACCCGGCGGCGCAACTGGCTGCGATGACCGGTGCGCAGCTCGTCCCGCGGCTGGGTCTCGTCGAGGAGGTCGCCGCGCTCGTCTGCTTCCTGGCCTCCGACGCGGCCGGCTTCACCACGGGGTCCGCGTACGACGTCGACGGCGGCAAGCTGGCCTGGCGGGGGGCGCGGGCCTGACGCCTTGACGTTTTCCTCATGACGATTATGGTGACGCGGACCACACCACCGAGTTCCCGGAGGCCGCATGCCCGTCGTCAGCAGGGTCTGGTGAACAGCCGCGAGTGGCACCTTGTCCGCCGTCCGACAGGACGGCCCGACGAGGCCGATGTCGCCCTCGTCACCGTCGAGGTCCCAGAGCCGGCGCCGGGAGAGCTACTGGTCCGCAACGACGTCATGTCCGTCGAGCCCTACATGCGAGGACGCATGAGCGACGGCCCTTCCTACGCCGAGCCGTACGCCCTCAACGCTCCCATGACCGGCCACGCCGTGGGGGAGGTCGTGGCGAGCGGCGACGCCGACGTGCCGGTCGGCGCCCGCGTGCTGCACGAGCTGGGCTGGCGTGAGCTGGCCGTCGTCCCGACCTCCGCGGCCCGGGTGCTGCCGGACCTCGACGTGCCCCCCAGCAGCTGGCTCGGGGTCCTCGGGCTGACCGGGTTCACCGCCTACGCCGGCCTGCTGACCGTGGCCGCCGCGAAGCCGGGGGACACCGTCTTCGTGTCCGCCGCCGCAGGCGCCGTCGGCGCCACAGCCGCTCAGATCGCCAAGGCCATGGGTTGCACGGTCATCGGCAGCGCCGGCAGCGAGGCCAAGGTGCGCTACCTCGTCGACGAGCTGGGCCTCGACGCCGCTTTCAGCCACCGCGAGCCGTCCGTGCGCGCCGCGCTCAAGGACGCACTGGGGCGGGCCGGCACCGACGGGATCGACGTCTACTTCGACAACGTCGGCGGAGAGCAGCTGGAGTGCGCTCTGCGGCACATGCGCCTGTTCGGACGACTTGCCCTGTGCGGTGCCATCGCGACCTATGACGCGACCGAGCCGGTGCCCGGGCCCCGCAACCTCTTGCTGCTGATCTGGCGCCGCCTGCGCATGGAGGGGTTCCTCGTGGGCGACCACGAGGCCGCCCGGCCCGCGTTCGAGCGCGTCATGGCGGGCTGGCTCGCCGAGGGCCGCGTGCGCAGCGTCGAGACCGTGCAAGAAGGCGGCATCGACCAGGCGTGGCGGGCTTTCACGGCGATGCTCGACGGCGAGAACGTCGGGAAGATGGTCGTGCCGCTGTGCGGCTGATCGTCGCGCGTGTTGCAGAAACATGATGAGGAATGCTGGACACCGGCACCTCTCTGTGATCTGCTTCACACCCCGGAGGGGCCGACCTCACCGGCCATGAGCAGGACCTCGTTTCCTAGAACTGCCCCGGACGCGCCCGCAACGGCGGGTGCGCCGACGTACGCCAAATCGATCGAAGGAGATCCCGTGGCGAAGCACGTTCCGATCAGCAGGATTCGCCTCGCAGGGCTGGTCGCGCTGCTGCCGCTCGCCCTCGCGGCCTGCGGCGGTGGGACGACGAAGTCGTCCGCGCCAGCCGATCAGGCCGGTCAGAGCTGGGACAAGACGGTCGCCGCCGCCAAGAAGGAGGGCGCCGTGACCATCTACTCCAGCCAGGGTGTCGCGCAGCTCGAGGACGTCAAGAAGCGCTTCGAGGCGAAGTACGACGGCATCACCGTCACGGTCGTCCGCGCCATCGAGGGCGACCTGCAGCCCAAGATCGAGGCCGAGTTCTCCACCGGCCGCGCCGTCGCGGACGTGATGATCAGTGCGAGCCAGCCGTGGCTGGCCGCCAAGCAGACGGCCGGCTACTTCAGCCCGCTCCGCATGCCGTCCCTCGACCAGGCCGACTACGACAAGGCCACGAACGTGAAGGACAACTACTACGTCGTCGACGGTGCCGTCCTGACGTACGGCTGGAACACCAAGCTCCACCCGGCCGGCCTCAAGGGCTACGAGGATCTTCTCAACCCCTCGCTCAAGGGCAAGGTCGGCGTGGTGAAGCCGAGCGCCGTGCCGTTCGTCGACTTCTACCTCTACCTCGAGAAGAACTACGGCGCCGACTTCGTCAAGAAGCTGGCCGCGCAGAACCCCCAGATCTACCCGAGCTCGCTGCCGATGGCGCAGGCGCTCACCTCAGGGGAGATCGCCGCGGCGGCCTTCGTCCAGCCGCTCGTCGACGAGAAGGCCGCCGGTGCTCCTGTGGACTGGGGCCTGGCCGACCCGGCGTGGGGCTCCCTCTTCAAGGGTGTCGTCCTGGCCAAGGCGGCGCACCCGAACGCCGGCCAGCTGCTCGCCGACTTCCTCATCACCCCTGAGGGCCAGGAGGCGATCGCCCGCAAGGCGGCCGCCGTCCTGCCCGGCGTCAAGGGCGCGGTCGGCACCACGGCCACCATCGCCCCGCAGGACCTGTCGGCCCTGACGCCGGACAAGGTCGCGGCGTACCAGAAGACGTGGGACGGCCTGTTCACCTGAGCTCGGCAAAGGCCCCCGGGGCAGGTGTCCCGGGGGCCTCGCACGTCCGTGCACGTCCGCCCGCGCCGCGGTGACCGCTCGAGGATCGAGGAACCATGTCCCACATCAGAGTCACCGGGCTCGGCAAGACGTTCCCGGGCAAGCCACCGGTCACGGTGGTGAAGGACCTCGACCTCGAGGTCGAGCAGGGGGAGTTCCTCGTCCTGCTCGGGCCCAGCGGCTGCGGCAAGACGACCACCCTGCGGTGCCTCGCCGGCCTGGAGTCCCCGACGGAGGGCTCGATCACGTTCGCGAACCGCACCGTCTTCGACGCTGCGCGCCGGGTCGACGTCCCGCCGAACAAGCGCAACATCGGGATGGTCTTCCAGTCGTACGCGCTGTGGCCGCACATGACGGTGCGACGCAACATCGGCTACCCGCTCAAGGTCCGCGGCCGCAAGCAGGAGCTCAGCGAGGGCTGGGTCGAGAAGACTGCGGCACTGGTCGACTGCGGTGCTCTGCTCGACCGCTACCCCGGTCAACTCAGCGGTGGTCAGCAGCAGCGCGTCGCACTGGCCCGCGGCCTTGTCGCCCGGCCCGACCTCGTCCTGTTCGACGAGCCATTGAGCAACCTCGACGCCCGGCTTCGCGACTCGGTGCGCGCCGAGCTGCACGAGCTGCACCGGCGCCTGCGCTACACGGCCGTCTTCGTCACGCACGACCAGTCCGAGGCGCTCGCGCTCGGTGACCGGCTGGCCATCATGAACGCCGGCCGCATCGAGCAGTACGACACCCCGCAGCGCGTATTCGAGCAGCCGCGCACTGAGTACGTCGCAGCCTTCATCGGCATGGCGAACCGCCTCCCGGTCGAGCGCGGCCACGAGGGCTGGACCTGCGCGGGCGCACCGCTCGTAGGTCTGCCCGGCGACGGCACGATCGACGGTGACCGCGGCGCGCTGCGACTGCGCAGCGACGACCTCCTGGTCCTGCGCCCGAATGAGCCGGCCCCGGCCGGCGCCACAGTCCTGAGGGGCAGCGTCGCGGACGCCGAGTACGGCGGCCGCCACATGGACGTCGTCGTCGTGGTCGCCGGGCAGCGGCTGCACGCCCGCGTCCCCTGTGGGGGGAGCGATGGCTGGGCCCGGCAGCTCGTGGCGAACGACGCCGTGCAGGTGGCGTTCATGACGTCCGACGCCCGGTTCTACGAAGGCTCCGGCACAGCGCCGGCGGTCGGGGCGGACCCGGTCACGCCGCAGCCGGTGCAGGCGTGACCGCCACGGTCGAGCAGGCATTCCCGGACGCCGGCTCCGACGGTGGCGGGCGCCTCTCGGGGCTGCGTACCAGCACGCGAGCCCGCAGCACGTCCTCCCGGGTGGCCCTGGGGGCTTTCGTTTTGGTCCTCGCCTACCTCGTGCTCGTCCCGCTGTTCAAGCTGCAGCAGCTAGCCGTCGCCGACGACTTCCGCGGCTATCGGGTGGCTTTCGGTGACGGACGCATCTGGGAGACCGTGCGCACGACCGTCTACCTGGCCGTCGGCAGTCTCGCGATCGCGATGGTGCTCGGTACGGGCCTCGCCTTCGCGGCCAGCCGGCTGCCCGTGCGCTGGCGTGGCCTGCGCTCGCTGCCGGTGCTGCCCATCGTCGTGCCCGGCATCGCCTCGGTGACGGGATGGATCTTCCTGCTCTCGCCGCGGCCGGGCTACCTCAACGCCGCGCTGCGCAACCTGCCGTGGTGGAACCACCTGGAGCAAGGACCCGTCGACGTCTACTCGCTGCCGTGGATCATCTTGATCACCGGCTTCGGCCTCACGTCGTTCGTGTACCTGTTCGTCAGCTCCGGGCTCTCGGGCATCAGCTCCGAGCACGTCGAGGCGGCCGAGGTCGCAGGCTCGAGCTCGATCGGCGTCTTCTTCCGGGTCATCCTGCCGCTGCTGCGTCCCGCGCTGGTCTACGGCGCCGGCATCGCCCTGCTGCTCGGCCTCGGGCAGTTCGCGCCGCCGTTGCTGCTGGGCACCAACACCGGCATCAGTGTGCTGACCACCGATATGTACGCCGCGACCTCGCAGTCGCCGGTCGATTACGGCGCGGCCGCAGCCATCGGCTCGCCGCTGCTCGTGTTCGGCCTGCTGGTCGTCATCGGCCAGAAGGCCTTCCTCGGCGACCAGGCGCGCTTCGTGACCCACGGAGGCAAGGGCTTCCAGGCCCGACGCCGCTCGTCCCCGCTGTCGGTGCTCGCCATCGTCCTGTACTGCTTGGTGGCCACGGTCCTCCCGATCACGGGCCTGTTGCTGGTGGCGCTGTCGCCCTTCTGGAGCGGCACGCTCGACCCGGGCACGTTCAGCCTCGACAGCTTCCGCACGGTGTTCGGTCAGTCCGACATCGTGACGGCCATCCTCACCAGCCTCACGGCGTCACTGCTCGCCGTTCTCATCGTGGTGCCGATCGGCTTCGTGTGCGCCTCTGTCCTGCTGCGCGGGCAGCGGTTCCGCATCCTGCGGCAGGTCCTCGACTACTTGGTGGCGGTGCCGCTGGGTATCCCGGCCGTGGTGTTCGGTGCCGGCTTCCTGCTCACCTACTCGGCCCCGCCGTTCATCCTGTACGGCACGAAGAGCGTCATCGTGCTCGTCTACGTCACGATCATGCTGCCCTTCGCGACGCGCATGCTGCTCACCGGCATGACGGCCCTCGGCAGCAGTTACATCGAGGCGTCCCGCGTCAGCGGCGCCGGCCTGCTCGGCACGAACCTGCGCATCCTCGCGCCGCTGTTGCGCTCGACGGCAGCCGGGGCCGTCGCGTTGATCTTCGTGCTGCTGGCACAGGAGTTCGGGGCGTCGCTGCTGGTGCGCTCGTCGACGACGCAGGTGATGGGCACCGTGCTGTTCGACTACTACACGAACGGGGCCTACCCGACCGTCGCCGCCGTCGCGCTCATCATGACGGCGGTGACCGCCGCCGGCGTCGTGGTCGCGCTGGTCCTGGGCGGCCGCAACGCGCTGGACAAGCTGTGAGCGGCGACGTGCGGGTCCTCGAGGGGCAGTGGGCACTCGTCACCGGCGGCAGCAAGGGGATCGGCCACGGCATCGCGGAGCAACTCGTCGCTGCGGGAGCGTCCGTCGTCCTCGTGGCCCGTGACCCGCTCGTGCTGGAGGCGGCGGCGCAGCAGCTGCGCGCCGGCTGCAACCCGTCGCAGCAAGTGATCGCCATGCCGGCCGACACCAGCGACCGGGACAGCCTCGACGCGCTGTTCACACGGCTCCGCGACGAGCTGCCTCGCCTGAACATCGCGGTGGCCAACGCCGGCACGGGCGCCATCACGCCCTTCCTCGAGCTGT
>JAOPVD010000235.1 GCA_025966295.1 Frankiales bacterium
GGCGCCGGAGACGACCCCGGCCCCGGCGCCGGCCCCCGCCGAGCCCACCCCGGTGGCGGCCGCGGAGCCCGCGGAGGCGCCGTCCTGGCCGTGCACCCGCTGCGAGCTGCGCAACCCGCTCACCGAGACGTCGTGCAGCACCTGCGGCGCGCCCTTCCTGGCCGACGCCCGCACCGATCGCCCCCGGCTCGTCCTGCCCGTGGTCGGCGACGTGTTCAGGCTGAGCCGGGGACAGCGCGCCCTGGTCGCCCTCGCCGCGGTCGCCGCCATCGTGGTTCCGCTCGCCCTGCTCACCCTGCTGCTGACGCAGCGCCCGGCCACCGGCGGGGGCACCCAGAGCCCCGACGCCGGCACCTCGCAGCTGCCGCCGGGCGGCGGGACCAGCGACGGCGGCGGCGGCGCGACCGTCCCCCAGCTGAGCTAGCGCCCTAGGCTCCTCCCGTGCGGGTCCACGTGGTGAGCGACGTCCATGGCAGCGTCGAGGCGCTCGCCCAGGCGGCCGCCGGCGCCGATGCGCTGGTCTGCCTCGGCGACCTGGTCCTGTTCCTGGACTACCAGGACCCCGGCGGCGGCATCTTCGCCGAGCTGTTCGGGGCCGAGGCCGCCGCCCGGCTGATCGCGCTGCGCAGCGCCAAGCAGTTCGAGCAGGCGCGCGCCTGGTCCCGGGCGCTGTGGGACGGCCTCGGGGAGGACCCGCGTGAGGTCATCCAGCGCAAGGTCAAGGAGCAGTACGCCGCGCTGTTCGCCGTGCTGCCGGACCCGACCTACCTCACGTACGGCAACGTCGACGTGCCGGCGCTCTGGCCGGAGTTCACCCGGCCGGGGCACACCGTGCTCGACGGCCAGACGGTGGACATCGGCGGCCGGACGTGGGGCTTTGTCGGCGGAGGGCTGCAGACCCCGATGAGGACGCCGTACGAGGTGTCCGACGAGGACTACGCCGCGAAGGTGGCGGCGGTCGGCGCGGTCGACGTGCTGGCCTGCCACATCCCGCCGGACGTGCCGGAGCTGCTCTACGACGTGGAGGCCCGCCGGTTCGAGCGGGGGAGCAGCGCCACCCTGCAGGCGATCCGCGACACCCAGCCCGGGCTGGTGCTGTTCGGACACGTCCACCAGCCGCTGCAGGGCCGGCTGCGGATCGGCCGGACCGAGTGCGTCAACGTCGGCCACTTCCGGGGCTGCGGCGTCCCGTTCGTTTTGGAGTACTAACGTCCCTGCAACCGAGCGAGAGGTATCCCGTGGCTGACCAGGCGAGCTCCAGCATCACCATCGACGCCACCCCCGACGCGGTGCTGGCCGTGATCCGCGACGTCGAGGCCTACCCGGACTGGACCGGCGGGATCTCCAAGGCCGTCGTGGTCGAGCCGGGCACGGGCGGGCCCGCCAAGGCGACGTTCTCGATGAGCGCCAGCGGGCTGTCCGACGAGTACACGCTGCTCTACGACTGGAAGGCCGACGGCGTCTCCT
This sequence comes from Frankiales bacterium, assembly GCA_025966295.1. Lineage (GTDB taxonomy): Bacteria > Actinomycetota > Actinomycetes > Mycobacteriales > SCTD01 > RYN-111. The sequence goes on from JAOPVD010000235.1 coordinate 1,468, forward strand.
GGACGCTGGCCGCACCCACCAAGCTGCAGAAAGCGCAGCACGGCTCCTACCAGCTCAGCGACGACGCCGGCAGCACCAAGGTGACCTACCTGCTCACCATGGACATCAAGGTCCCGATGATCGGCATGATGAAGCGCAAGGCCGAGAAGATGATTATCGACTCCGCCCTGAAGGAGCTCAAGAAGCGGGTCGAGTCGCTCCGCTAGCACTGTCCGACTCCATCGACTACTAGGTTTGGCGGATGCGCGTCCTGCTGTTCACCGGCAAGGGCGGCGTCGGGAAGACCACCACGGCGGCCGCCACGGCTGCCCTTGCCGCGTCCCGCGGCCTGAAGACGCTGGTCCTGTCCACCGACCCGGCGCACTCGCTCGCCGACGCCTTCGCCGTCCCGCTGGGCCCGGAGCCGACCGCGGTCGAGAGCGGCCTGCTGGCCATGCAGGTCGACGCCCAGCTGGCCTTCGAGCAGTCCTGGCGCGACGTGCAGGACTACCTGCGCGGGCTGCTGGAACGGGCCGGCGTCGACGCCCTGCAGGCCGACGAGCTCACGGTGCTGCCCGGTGCGGAGGAGGTCCTGGCCCTGCTCGAGCTGCGCCGGCAGGCCGCCAGCGGGCTCTACGACCTGGTGGTCGTCGACTGCGCGCCGACCGGCGAGACGCTCCGGCTGCTCGCCCTCCCCGAGGCGCTGACCTGGTACGTCGACAAGGTCTTCCCCGCGCAGCGCCGGGCCCTCAAGGCCGTCCGGCCGCTGCTGTCGCGGGTCGCGACCGTGCCCGAGGACGGCCTGTTCGAGGCGGTCGGGCGGCTGCACGCCGAGCTGTGCGAGGTGCGGGCGCTGCTGACCGCTCCCACCACCTCGGTCCGGCTGGTCCTCACGCCGGAGGCGGTCGTGGTCGCTGAGGCGCGGCGCACCCTGACGTCGCTCGCCCTCTACGGCTACCGCGTCGACGGGCTCGTCGCGAACCGGGTGCTGCCGACCTCCGAGGACCCGTGGGTGGCCGGCTGGGCGGCCGCGCAGAGCGCGCAGCTCGCGACGGTCCGCGCCGACGCCGCCCCCCTGCCGGTGCTCGAGAGCCCCTATGCCGCAGGCGAACCCGTCGGCATCGAGGCCCTGCTCGCCTTCGCGGAGACCCTGTACGGCGACACCGACCCGACCGCGCTCGTCGAGACCGGCGAGCTGCTCGCGGTGCTCCGCGACGCCGACGGCTTCCTGCTCTCGCTGTCCCTGCCGCTCGCCCGGCTGGAGGACGTCGACCTGGCCCGCAGCGGCGACGAGCTCGTGGTGACGGTGGCCGGCCACCGCCGGCTGCTGGCCCTGCCGAGCGCGCTGCGGCGCTGTGACGTCGCCGGCGCCCGGCTCGTCGACGGCCGGCTCGTGGTGCGCTTCGAACCCGACCCGGCCCAGTGGAGGCAGCTGTGACCGACACCGTCGGCAGTGCGGCGGACGAGGCCGCCAAGCTCCTCGCCGCCGTCCAGGACTGGGCGCGCACCCGCTTCGACAGCGGCCACCTCGCGACCGGGGCATCCGAGTGCCAGGTCTGCCCGCTGTGCCAGGGCATCGCCGCGCTGCGGCACGTCAAGCCCGAGACCGTCGAGCACCTGCTCGACGCGGCCGCCTCGGTGGTCGCGGCGCTGCGGTCGACCGTCGTCCCGCCGGCCACCCCGCCCGACGGCTCGCGGGTGCAGCACATCGACATCCGGGAGGGCTGAGTGTCGCTCGCGATCGGCGTCGACGTCGGCGGCACCAAGGTGGCCGCCGGCGTGGTCGACGAGGCCGGCACGATCCTGGCCCGCACCCGCCGGCCCACGCCCTCGACGTCGCCGGGCGACGTGGAGCGCACCATCGCCGACGTCGTCGCCGAGCTGCGGGCCGACCACGAGGTCCAGGCGGTGGGCATCGGCGCGGCCGGCTTCATCGACACCGAGCGTGCGACCGTGCTGTTCGCCCCCAACCTGGCCTGGCGCGACGAGCCGCTGCGCGACGAGGTCGCCAAGCTGATCGGGCTGCCGGTCGTCGTCGAGAACGACGCCAACGCCGCGGCCTGGGCGGAGTACCGCTTCGGGGCCGGCCGCGGCGAGGACCACCTGGTCTGCGTCACGGTCGGCACCGGTATCGGCGGCGGGATGGTGCTGGGCGGCCAACTGTTCCGGGGCCGCTTCGGGATCGGGGCGGAGTTCGGCCACATGCAGGTCATCCCGGAGGGCCGGCGCTGCGGCTGCGGCCAGCGGGGCTGCTGGGAGCAGTACTGCTCAGGGCGTGCCCTGCTGCACGAGGCCCGCGAGATCGCCGACGTGCAGCGGGAGTACGGCAAGCGGCTGCTCGAGCTGGGCAACGGCCGCCCGGAGGGCATCGAGGCCCCCGAGGTCACCACGGCCGCCCGGGAGGGCGACCCGGCCGCGCTGGCCTGCTTCGAGGAGGTCGGGCGCTGGCTCGGTCAGGGCCTGGCGGACCTGGCCTCCCTGCTCGACCCGGGCTGCTTCGTCGTCGGCGGCGGCGTCGCCGACGCGGGGGAGCTGCTGCTCGGCCCGGCCCGCCGGGTCTTCGCCGAGCACCTAACCGGGGGCACGCACCGGCCGCACGCCGACATCCGGCACGCCGCCCTGGGCAACGCGGCCGGGATGGTCGGCGCGGCGGACCTCGCGCGTCGGGGCTAGTGCGTCCGCTTTGTCCTACTAGTCCCAAGATGGCCCGTACGGGCCATGGTCGGACGGCGGCCGGCCGAGCAGTCTTGAGCCATGACCAGCCACGCTCCCGCTGCCGCCACCCGCACCGCCGCCGTCTGCTGCCGGCGCCCGATGAGCACCATCGCGGTCACCGCGCCGCTCACCGACGGCGTCGCCACGCTGGCGCTCCACACCTGCTCGGCCTGCGGCCGGCACGTCTG
>JAOPVD010000262.1 GCA_025966295.1 Frankiales bacterium
ATCGCCTGCTTGGGCGTGAAGGTCCCGGGCGCGGTCGCGGCGCCGAACGGGCTGAGGACGAGGCCGCCGAGGACCGTGATGCCGATGGTGGCGAGCGCCGCCGGGGCGGTGACCCGGCCGGCCGCGCGGCGGACCTTGTCGGCCCCGGTCAGCCCGGCGATCCAGGGCGCCAGGACCGCGAGGCCGCCGACCGGCAGGGTGCCGCCCCGGTGGGCGTACTCCTTGCGGAGCGCCTTGCGGGCCCGGGTGAGCACCGACCGGACGGCCGGTTCGGTCATCTGGAAGCGCACGCACAGCTGCTCGTAGGAGTGCCCTTCCACCTCGCGGGCCCACAGCACCGCCGCCTGCCGGGCGGGCATCGCGTCGAGGGCGTCCAGGGCGGTGCGGGCCTCGTCCCGGGCGACCACCACGTCGGCGGTGTCGCGGCTCAGGCGAGAGCTCTCGGGGACGTCCGCGACGGAGGTCGAGCGGCCGCGGACGCGGAGCCGGTCGATCACCAGCCGGCCGGTGACGACCGTGGTCCAGGCGGAGAGGTCGTCCTCGGTGAGCAGCTGCTCGCGATGGGTGTAGGCCCGCAGCAGGGCCTCCTGCACCAGCTCCTCGGCCTCGTGGGAGTCACCGAGGCGCCGTACCGCAAAGCGATGCAGGCGCGGTCGGACGCGGCGGACCGCGTCGTCGAAGTCCAGCGGGGCGGCGGGCACGAGACGCAGGGCTGGCGCGCTCGTCGGCGCCGCAGCAGGCTCGCCGAAGGCGAGCGGCAACTCTTGCGCGGTCGACACGGGATGCCTCTTCCGTCGGGAGCTGGGAGGACCCGACTAACGACTCAACGGAGCAGGTGACGGTTCCTCGCGTTGCTCGGACCCGAACGATCTTCAGGTACGCGTGGCGCGAAGTGTGACATTCATGGGCAAGTCGGGCCAGGGTGAACTTGCTCAAGACAGCCACTACAACGTGCCGAAGTGATCGGGGACACGGGCAGGAGCGCCCCTCACCGTGCAGAGCGTCAAGGAGTCCCCAGATGGAGCACGTCGTCTTCTTCCCCGGCCACGACGGGACGCCGGCCTTCCGCCGCGTCGCCACCCTCGAGGACGCGGTGCGCCTCGTCGAGCACCTGCGCAACGTCGAGAACGTCGCCGAGGTGAGCGTGCACGCGCTCGCCGAGGTCCCGCTCGCGTTCAAGACCTGGTACCGCGTCGAGGTGCCGGCCGGCCAGGCCCCCGAGCTGCCGGCGCAGGTCGGCGCCGTCGACCTGCCGGGCCCCTCGGTCGCGGCCGACGAGCTCGTGCCGCCGGAGCCGGCCGCCGCCCTCGCCTCCGGCGGCCGTCCGGCCGACGGCCCTAGCAGCCTGGGCTTCTTCGCCTCCTGAGCAGCCACCCGCAGGCGGCGCGGGACGCAGTTAGGCTCGTGCGGTGTCCCGCCGTGCTCTGACCCTGCTGCTCGCGTGCGTCCTTGCGCTGGGCCTCGCGATCGCCGGGCTGGGGCAGGCCGTTCCCTACGTGGCGCTCACGCCCGGGCCGGCGTACAACACCCTGGGGGCCGTCGGGGGCACCGAGGTGCTGTCCATCTCGGGCCGCCGGACCTACCCGACGGACGGCGCGCTGGACCTCACCACGGTCAGCGTCAAGGACAACATCACGCTGTTCGAGGCGGTCGTCGGCTGGTTGTCGCCGCGGCAGGCGGTCGTGCCGCGCGAGGTCGTCTTCCCGCCGGACCGGTCGGCCCAGGAGGAGAAGCGCCAGACGCAGCAGCAGATGGTCGCCTCGCAGGACGCCGCCACCACCGCCGCGCTGCGCCAGCTGGGCGTGCCGTCCACCACGAAGGTCCTGGTCGCGGCCGTCGACAAGGGCGCGCCCGCCGAGGGCAGGCTCAAGGCCGGCGACATCCTCACCAGCGTCGACGGCACCCCGGTCCGGGATGCCGCGACGCTGCGGGGCCTGATCGGCAGGCACCGGATCGGCGACCCGGTCCGGATCGGCTACAGCCGCGGCGGCAAGCCGGGCGCGGTGACGCTCACGACGGCGCCGTCGCCGCCGGACGCCGGCGCGCGCCGGCCGGTGATCGGGATCCAGTCGCACGAGCAGGTCAGCTTCCCGGTGCGCGTCGAGATCAAGCTCAAGGACGTCGGCGGCCCCAGCGCCGGCCTGATGTTCGCGCTCGGGATCATCGACAAGCTCGGCCCGGACTCCCTCACCGGCGGCCGCAAGATCGCCGGGACCGGCGAGATCACCGCGGACGGCGTCGTCGGCCCCATCGGCGGGATCGCTCAGAAGCTGCTCGGCGCCAAGGAGCAGCAGGCGACCGTCTTCCTGTCGCCGGCCGAGAACTGCGCCGAGGCAAAGGCGAACAAGCCGGACGGCCTGACGCTCGTCAGGGTGGCCACCCTCAAGGGCGCGCTGGCCGCGCTGCAGACGCTGCGTGACGGCGGCGCGCCGCCATCGTGCTGATCTCCCTCTGACCGGACGCGCGCGCTCCTAGACTCCGCCGCATGGAGCCCGGCGTCCCCTTCGCGCTCCTGGGCGCCGTTCAGCTGCTCGCCGTCGCGGCCAGCCTCGGCCTGGCGGCCGCCGCGCTGCTGCGCCGCTCGGCCGCCGGTGTGGTGGTCGCCGTCGGTGGCGGCCTGCTGGCGGCGGTGGACGTCGACGTCGCGCTGAGCCTCGGTGAGGCGTCCTCCGACAGCCTGGCCCTGCTGCGCGGGAGCGCCGCGCTGCTCCTGGCGGCCGGCCTGGCGACCGGCGGGCTCGGCGTCCGCCGGCTGTCCCCCTCCGCGTACGGCGTGGTGGTGCCGCTGGCCGCGACCGGCGGGCCCGCGACGTTCGCCGGCGTGGCCTCGCTGCTGGCCGCCGGCGCCG
>JAOPVD010000287.1 GCA_025966295.1 Frankiales bacterium
GCTCGGCGACCCGGTGCCGGACGTCGAACCGGGCCTCGACGTGGGCCCGACCGGCGCGGCCCAGCGCCGGCCACCGGTCGGGGCGTGCGACCAGGGCGGTGACCGCGTCGCGGAGGGCGCGCACGTCGCCCTCCGGCACCAGCACGGCGACGTCGGCAGGCACCGCTTCCGGGATGCCGCCGCTGGCCGTCGTCACGACCGGTGCGCCACAGGCCAGCGCCTCGAGGTTCACCAGGCCGAGCGTCTCGGCGTCGCCGTCCGCCGCGACCCGGCTGGCGGTCAGGAGCAGGTCGGTCTGCTCGAGGGCGCGGTGCACCGCACCGGGCGGGCTGCCGTCGACGACCTCGGCGTCCAGGCCGAGCTCCGCGAGCAGGCGCCGCAGCGCGTCCTCCAGCGGACCCTGCCCGACGAACCGGCACCGCACGCCCGGGACGCCCGCCAGCGCGCGGGCCGCGTCCAGCACGCCCTTCTTCTCCACGAACCGCCCGGCGAAGGTCACCGTGACCGGCCGGTCCACCGGTGCCTGCCGCTCCCGGAAGGCGTGCCGGGTCAGGTCGAGGCCGGACGGGATGACGCGCAAGCGCTCGTCGCGCACCCCGGCACGGGACGCGGCGTCGGCCAGGTAGGTCGAGGGCACCACGACCAGGTCGGCCAGGGCGGCGCTCGGGCAGCCCTCGACCAGCAGGTCGTGACCGTGCAACGAGACCCCCCACGGCCGGCCGGTGCGCCGGGCGACCGCCTCCGCGTGCCCCGCCCAGTAGCCGAAGTGGGCGTGCAGCAGGTCGCTGCGCCGGCGCAGCGCCACCATCGCCAGCGCCCCACGCAGCACCCGGTCGCTGCGGGCCGCGGCCCGGCCCAGGTCGTAGGCGGGCACCTTCGGGGTGGGAGCCGTGCCGCGTACGCCGTACGCGACCGCCGGCAATGTCGCGGCGGAACGGCCGACGGCATCGGCCACGAACCCCTCGGACGGCCGGATCCAGTCCCGGGCCACGTGCAGTACGCGTGGTCTTTGCACCTAGCCAACGTAGTGGCGCAAGTGGGACAGTCCGGCCGGGACGCGCGCGGGACCAGCGCAGCGGGGGGGCCTGATGACCAAGGCTGCAGCCGATGACGTCAGAAGCACGCCGACCGTCGAGCAGGCTGGGGAGGTCCGCTCCGCGCAGGTCGAGTCGCTTCGCGCCCTCGCCGCATTAGGGGTGCTGGTCGGGCACGTCTACGGCTGGTCGCACCTCTACGGCCCCGAGGTGTTCCAGAGCTACGTCGGGCGGGCACTGCTGGGCGGCGGGTTCGGCGTCTCGCTGTTCTTCACCCTCAGCGGCTACCTGCTCTTCCTGCCGTTCGCCCGGGCGACGTGGGGGACGGCGCCGCCGGTCGCCCTCGGCCGGTATGCCCTGAACCGGGCGCTGCGGGTGCTGCCGCTCTACTACGTGGTGATCGCCTTCTTCCTCGTCGTGCAGGGTGAGGAACTGCGGCCCGCCTGGTGGCGCTTCGCACTGCTGCTCGAGAGCTTCTGGTCCGACTCGGTGGCGCAGGTCGACGGCCCGGTCTGGTCGCTGCTGCTCGAGGTGCAGTTCTACGCGCTGCTGCCCTTGCTGGCGCTGGGGCTGGCCCGCGGCTCGGGCGGGTCCTTGGGCCGGGCGGCCGTGCTGCTGCTGGCGCTCGGCAGCATCGGCCTGGTGGTCCGGGTGGCGACCGTCAACGTCGGCCACCCCTCCGAGGTCTGGCGCTACTCCCTGCCAGCCTGGGCGGTGTTCTTCGTGCCGGGGCTGCTGCTCGCGCTCGTCCGGGTCCGCTGGGACCAGCAGCGGCCGTCCTGGGCGGACCGCGGTCCGCGGTCGTCGCCGCTGCCCTGGATCCTGATCTCCATGGCGCTGCTGCTGGTCGTGTTCCACGACTACCGGCTCGACGCCCTGCTGCTGCCTGCCTGGTTCGTCCTGGTCGGCGCGTGCGTCCTGCCGCTGCGCTCGGACCGCGGCCTGCGCTGGCTGGGCTGGCGGCCGCTGAGCCTGCTCGGGGTGGCGTCCTACAGCCTCTACCTGTGGCACGAGCCGCTGGTCCGCTCGCTCCGGCTCGCCTCCTGGATGCCGGACGGACTGTTGCCGCTGGGGGTGACGGCCGGTGTCCTCAGCATCGCGGTCGCGTTCCTGAGCTATCACCTCGTCGAGGCACCGTTCCTGCGCCTGCGCCGGCAGTGGCACGGCCGTGGGCCCGCGGCCTGATCCCGGCTGGCATGCTGCGCAGGTGCTCCGCTCCCTGCGCCGCCGCCGCCCTGCCGGCGAGGACCCCGACGACCAGCCGCCGTTCCTGGACTCGGCGTCGTACTGGGAACGGCGCTACGCCACCGGCGGCGACTCGGGGGTGGGCTCGTACGACCAGCTCGCGCAGTTCAAGGCCACGACGCTGAACCGGTTCGTGGCCGACCACGGCGTCGCGTCGGTGGTCGAGCTCGGTTGCGGCGACGGCAACCAGCTCGCGCTCGCCGAGTACCCGTCCTACATCGGCCTGGACGTCGCGCCGTCGGCGGTGGACCGCTGCATCGCCGCGTTCCGCGACGACCCGAGCAAGAGCTTCTTCCGCTACGACCCGGACCGCTTCGTCGACCGCCAGGGCACCTTCCGGTGCGACCTCGCACTGTCGCTGGACGTGGTGTTCCACCTCGTCGAAGACGCCGTCTTCGAGCGCTACATGCACACGCTGTTCGACTGCGGCGGCCGGTTCGTGTGCATCTACTCCAGCAACGACGAGGTCCCCGACATCGGCCATCACGTGCGGCACCGGCACTTCACGCCCTGGGTCGAGCAGCACCGCCCCGACTGGGTGCTGGTGGAGCGCGTGCCCAACCCGCACCGCGGCCGGCTCGAGGGTGCCGTCTCCGACTTCTGGTTCTACGCCGCGGTGCGCTGACCGCCGGTCACAGCAGCAGCCGGCGGTGCCGGGCCGAGCCGCGGGCCAGCGTCGCGACCTCGGCCAGGTCGATGACCAGCTGGGCCGGCAGCACCCACGGCCAGTGCCGGCGGCGGGCGTTGACGGGTGCGTCGCCGGTCCGCAGCCGGACCCAGGGGACGACCGCCGCCAACGCCACCGGGTGCCGGAGCGCACCGACGACGCCGGCTGCCGCGAGCACCGCCACCGGGTGCGTCCGCCGCCACCACCGGTGGCTGTGCAGGACGGTGCCGGCGGTGGCCGGGTGCCGCGCGGCGAACAGCGGGATGTCGACCCACTTGGCGGTCTCCTGCAGCGCCGCCCACCACGAGCTGGGCCGCACGTCGTGGTGCACGAGGGCGGCGGGCACGAAGACCGGCTCGGCACCGGCCTCCAGCGCCCGCAGGCCCAGGTCGGTGTCCTCACCGGCGGCCCGGCGGTACCGGTGGTCGAAGCCGCCCAGCTGCTCCAGCAGCGCCCGGGGATAGCCGACGTTGCAGGTCTGGAAGTGGGTCGCGTCCTCCACCCGCAGGGTGCGGCTGAACGGCCCGTCGACGTCGGCCTGCGCGGGGTCGGGGCCGGTCCGGCCCACTGTCACCCGACCCGGTGCACAGGCCGCCAGGTGCGCGCCGGCCCACCCCCGCGCCGGCTGGCAGTCGTCGTCGGTGAACAGCACCAACTCGCCGTGGGCCGCCTGCCACGCGGCGTTCCGCCCGTACGCGGGCCCGCGGTTGACCTCGCCGTGGAGCACCGTGAGGGCCAGCCGCCCGCTCTGCTGCCAGCGGGCCAGCACGGCCGCGGTGTCATCCGTTGACGCGTCGTCGTAGACCACCACCTCGAGGGTGCCGCCGAGGTCCTGCCGAGCCAGGGCCGCGAGCAGCCGGTCGAGGCGCGTCGCCCGGCCGAACGTGGAGACGCACACCGACACCGTCGGCGTCATACGGCGAACGACGACTGGTCGCGGGAGAGCTCGTTCGTGTACCAGCTGATGGTCCGCTGCAACCCCTCGGCGAGCGCGACCTGGGGTGACCAGCCGAGCTCGGTGCGGGCGCGGCTGGAGTCGGCGTACATCCGCCAGATCTCGGTAGGCCGGTCCGGAAGAGCACCGAACTGCGCCTCGACCGGGTCGTTCATGAGCTTCAGGACGGTCGCGGCGAGGTCTCTCATCGAGACCTCCTCGCCGCAGCCGAGGTTGTAGAGGCGTCCCGGTCGGCCGTGCAAGCCGGCTGCCAAGAACCCCGCCGCAAGGTCGCTCGCGAAGTTGAACTCGCGGGTCTGCTTGCCCTGCGTCATGAGCAGCGGCTGGCCCTTGAGCGCCCGCACGATGATCTCGGGGATGATGCGGTCGGGGCTCTGCGCCGGTCCGTAGGCGTTGAAGGGGCGGACCATGACCAGCGGCCAGCCCTTGCCCTGATGGAACATCCGGCAGTAGCGCTCTCCGGCGTACTTGCTGACCGAGTACGGGGAGATCGGGTTGACGGGGCCATCTTCTCGGAACGGCACGTCGACGTCGCCGTAGATCTCGCTGGTGCCGGTGTAGACGAACTTGTCGAAGCCGAAACGGGCAAGGGCCTGCAGCAGGTTCACCGTGCCCTGCACGTTGACCTGCACGCACTCGTCGACCCGCTGCCAGGACTTGCCCACGTGCGTGTAGGCCCCGAGATGGAAGATCAGCCGCGGTCGCACCTGCTCCGCGAGCGCATCCATGGCGGAGCGGTCAGCGAGGCTGCCCTCGTGCAGCGTGATGCGTTCGCGCACCGGGAGCAGCCGCTGCGGGTAGACGGCGGAGACCGTGCTGGTCAGGGCATGCACGTCCGCGCCTTCTTCGAGCAGGCGTGAGGTCAGGTGCGAGCCCAGGAAGCCGGTCGCGCCCGTCACGAGCACCGGAACGCCAGTCAGCGCAGCCACGGACTACCTCCTTCTTTGGCGAGTCGTCCCATCTCGGCGACGTCCTTCTGGGTGTCCATCGACTTCCAGAAGCCGTGATGACGGTAGGCCCGCAGTCGTCCGCGGGCGGCGAGGGCCGGCAGGACGTCGCGCTCGAGATCCGGTCCCGGCCATCGGTCGAAGACGCTGCGCTCGAACGCGAAGAACCCGGCGTTGATCCAGTGGTCGGCCAGCACCGGCTTCTCCCGGAAGCCGAGGACGCGCTCGTCCGGCCCGATCTCGAGGGTGCCGTACTGCGAGGGCAGCGGCACGGTGGTGACCGTCCCGACGACGTCGCCTGCGGCCCGGTGCGCGGCCAGCAGCGACAGCAGGTCGACGTCGCCGAGGCCATCGCCGTAGGTCGCGAAGAAGGTCCCGCCCAGCAGCGGCGCGCACCGCCGGATCCGCTCGCCGGTGTCGCAGTCCTCGCCCGTATCGACGCACTCGATGCTGACGTCGTGCTTCAGCTGGCAGTGCGAGGCCCACTGCCGGACCAGGTCGCCGCGGTACCCGGTGGCGAGCACAAAGCGCCTGACGCCCTGCGTCCGGTAGATCTCGAGCAGGTGCTCGAGGACCGGCCGGTCGCCCGCGGGCAGCAGCGGCTTGGGGACGTCCTCCGTGAGCGGCCACGCGCGCGTTCCGCGTCCGCCGCAGAGGACCACCGCGACCAGGTCCTCGTCGGACAGGGCATCCGAGCGGAGCTCCACGCCGGTCAGACCACGACGAGATCGGAGTGCTCGCCGAACCAGCCGATGGTCCGGGCGAGCCCCTCCTCGAACTGCACCTTCGGCTCCCAGCCGAGGTCGCGCTTGGCGACCGTGATGTCGGGCTGGCGGATGCTCGGGTCGTCGACCGGGCGATCGATGAAAACGATCTCGCTGTTGCTGCCGGTCAGCCGCTTGATGGTCTCCGCCAGGTGCAGCACCGACGTCTCGTGCGGGTTGCCGATGTTGACCGGGCCGGTGAGGTCGGAGCGCAGCAGCCGCAGGATGCCTTCGATGAGGTCGTCCACGTAGATGATCGAGCGGGTCTGCGAGCCGTCGCCGGCGACCGTGATCGGCTTGCCGGTGAGCGCCTGGCTGGTGAACGCCGGGATGGCGCGCCCGTCGTTCGGCCGCATCCGGGGGCCGTGGGTGTTGAAGATCCGGACGATGGCGGTGTCGACGCCGTGGGTGCGGTGGTAGGCCATCGTCAGCGCCTCGGCGTACCGCTTGGCCTCGTCGTAGACCCCCCGCGGTCCGACCGGGTTCACGTGCCCCCAGTAGGTCTCCGGCTGCGGGTGCACCTGCGGGTCGCCGTACGTCTCGGAGGTGGAGGCCAGCAGGAAGCGGGCGCCCTTCTCCTTCGCCAGCCCGAGGGCGTGCAGGGTGCCGGTCGAGCCGACCTTCAGCGTCTCGATGGGCAGCTGAAGGTAGTCGATCGGTGAGGCCGGCGAGGCGAAGTGCATGACCTGGTCGACCGGCCCGGGGACGTGCACGTAGTCGGTGACGTCCGCCTTCACCAGCCGGAACGCGTCGTTCTCCATGAGGTGCGCGACGTTGTGCGGCGTACCGGTCAGGAAGTTGTCCAGCGCGAGGACCTCGTGGCCGTCGGCGAGCAGCCGCTCGCACAGGTGGGAGCCGAGAAAGCCAGCCCCGCCCGTCACGACTGTGCGCACGCCGCGCACCCTACGGCACGCCCCAATTCTCCGTTGATCAAGGCGAAAGGCCCATGATCAACGCGCTCATGGGCCTTCTGCCTTGATCAACCGCGGTACGCCGGCGACGTACGCGGGCGCTACTTGGTGTCGGCGCGGGTGAAGCGCAGGTGCGAGCGCGACGGGGTCGGGCCGCGCTGGTCCTGGTACCGCGAGCCGTAGATCGACGACCCGTACGGGTGCTCGGCCGGTGAGGTCAGCGGGAGCACGCAGATCTGCCCGATCTTCATGCCCGGGTACAGCTTGATCGGCAGGTTCGCGACGTTCGAAAGCTCCAACGTCACGTGTCCCGAGAACCCCGGGTCGATGAACCCCGCCGTCGAGTGCGTCAGCA
>JAOPVD010000288.1 GCA_025966295.1 Frankiales bacterium
CGGCGCCGAGCAGCCGCACGTCGGTGAGGGCCTCACCGCGCCGGACGGGCCCGGCCCCCGCCCGGCCGACGGCGCGGGCGGTGGCGGGGAGCACGCCCTGCGGCACGACGGAGCGCGGCAGCGCGACGACGACCACGTCGGCGGCGACCAAGGGCGTGCCGGGGGCCAGGTCCCGGGCGGCCGCCAGCACCGGCACGGTGGCGGTCGGCGGCGGAGCCACCAGCGGGAGCGCAGCCGCGACGGCCGCCGCGACCAGGCCGGCGGCGAGCAGCGCCCGGTGCCGGCGGACCGCCCGCGCCAGCTCGCGCAGGGCGGCACGCGGGGCGGCGGTCACGGCAGCACGAGGTCGTGGTCGATGCCGTCCAGGGCGGACCCGCACGGGCAGCTGCGGTCGACGGGCAGGCCCTCCACCACGTCGTACAGCAGGGTGCGGAGCTGGGCGGTGCGCTCGCCGAAGACCCGGAAGACCTCCTCCTGGGTGACCTCCTGGCCGCTCGCGACGCCGGCGTCGAGGTCGGTGACCAGGGCGATCGCGGTGTAGCAGAGCGCCAGCTCGCGGGCCAGGACGGCCTCCGGGTGCCCGGTCATGTTGATGACCGACCAGCCCTGTCGGGCACACCACTGCGACTCGGCGCGGGTCGAGAAGCGCGGGCCCTCGATCACCACCATCGTGCCGCCGTCGGCCACCCGCCAGCCGTGCGCGCCGGCGCGGGCCACTGTCACCGCGCGGCCGGCCGGGCAGTACGGGTCGGCGAACGACACGTGCACGGCACCGGTGTCGTGGAAGGTCTGCGCCCGGCCGCTGGTGCGGTCGACGAGCTGGTCCGGCACCACCAGGTCGCCGGGGGACTGGTCGGCCTGCAGGCCACCGACCGCGCACGGCGCCAGCACCTGCCGGACCCCGATCGCGCGGAGCGCCCAGAGGTTGGCGCGGTAGGGGATCCGGTGCGGCGGGAAGCGGTGGTCGGTGCCGTGCCGGGGCACGAAAGCGACCCGGCGACCCGCGACGGAGCCGACCACGAGCGGGTCCGACGGCGCGCCGTACGGGGTGTCGACGTGGACCTCTTCGGCGTCGTCGAGGAAGGCGTACAGGCCCGATCCGCCGATGACGCCGATCTGTGCGCTGGTCATGCGGGCAACCTAGAGGGGCGCTCCGCCGGGATGGTGCGGGCGTCCACATCGGCGCCGTCCGTCCACAGCCTGGTGCCGCGTGTCGATGGGACGCCGACGGGAAGGGTGGGGCGCGACCACGCACCTCCGCCGCCGAAGGAGCGCCATGACGACTCCCCTCATCCCTGACCCTCCGGACGGCGCCCCGCGCCCACGGGCGACGCGCCTTCGCCGGCTGGGCACCGAGACCAAGGCCGGGTACAAGACGACCGAGTTCCTCGCGTACGTGCTGGCGGTGATCGCCGTCGCCGTCGCGGCGCAGACCATCGGCGACGACAGCGGCGCGGGACCCGGCGGGGACTACTTCCGCGCGGACAAGGCGCTGTTCTACATCACGCTGCTCACCATCGGCTACATGGTCAGCCGTGGGCTCGCCAAGGCCGGGACCCCGGCCGTTGCCGACGACGACCACGAGCACGAGCACTAGGGACTCGGGGCGGCACACCCGCGCCGGGCGTCAGGGCATCGCGCCGACGAGTTCCCGGTACTCCTGCGGCAGCTGCGACGTGACGTCGTCGAACTCACCAGGCGTCACGGCCTCGCGGACCGTGTTCAGCACCGCGACCGCACCGGTCCGGGCCGTCTCGGGGTCGACGTGCGCCCGCTCGCTGACCCGCCGGATGAACTCGTCGACACCGAAGGCCTCGGCAGGCTGGTCCGGCGGACGCAGCAGCGGCTCCTTGAGGGGCTCGGGCAGCTGCGCGGCCAGGTCGTCGGCCTCGCCGGGCGTGATCCGGTCGGCCAGCGTCTCGAGGGTGGCGCGGGCGATCTGCTCCGCCTGGTCCTTCGGCAGCCCGGCCTTCTCGGCTTCGGTCTTGATGAACGTCGGGTAGTCCATGTCTGGCTCCTCGAGCGACCTCGGGCAGCGCCAGCGGATGGTCGTCGCCCGTGCGTGGGCGGACGCCCGCATCCGCAGCGTCCCGGAAAGCAGACGGAGTCGCGGGTGCACGCAGGCACCGGGCGACCCGGCTGCGCGGGACCGTCGGTACAAGGAACCGGCCCCGTGCCGGACGCTACGCCGGGCCCCGAGGGGCGGCAAGCGCCGCTACTAGGCGGCGGGTGTGCTCGTCGTGGCGGTGCTGCTGGAGGTGCTGCTGGCGGTGCTGCTCTCGGTCTTGGCGGCCGGTGCCGACTCGGTCTTCTTCTCCGCCGGCTTGTCCGATGCGCTCGACGTCGAGCGGCTGTCGGTCTTGTAGAAGCCGGAGCCCTTGAAGACCACGCCGACCGCGGAGAAGACCTTGCGGAGCGGCCCCCCACACTTCGGGCACTCGGTGAGGGACGGGTCGCTGAACGACTGGACCGCCTCGAGTTCTTCCCCGCACGCTGTGCACGCGTACTGGTAGGTCGGCACTCGGTTCCTCCTGGCTGGCACTCACGACGGGCGAGTGCCAAGTGTGCGCTACGGCGCGGTGTCGCGTCCAGCCGTTGCGGACCGCGACATGTCACAGCGACCTCACAGCGGCGGTGCAGGCGGCTGACGGGCGGGGCGGACACCGTCGGACCGACCACAGGCCACCGAGCACCTCCGGAGCGCACATGCACGAGCACGACGAGACCGACCACGTCGACGGCGGGATCGACCACGACCTGCCGCGCGTGCTCTCCCGGCGCAAGGCGCTGGGCGGGCTGCTCGGGACGGCCAGCCTGGCGTTCCTGGCCGGCTGCGGCTCGGGCGGCAGCACCGCCACCGCCAGCAGCACGGCGACCCAGCCGCGGGGCGGCCCCGGCGGCGCACCGCCCGGCGGCGCGAGCAACGTCACGGTGGCGGCCGGCGAGATCCCCGAGGAGACGGCCGGCCCGTACCCCGGCGACGGCTCCAACGGCGCCAACGTGCTCACCGAGAGCGGCATCGTGCGCCGCGACATCCGGTCCTCGATCGCGGGGGCCAGCGGCGTCGCCGCCGGCATCCCGCTCACCATCAAGCTCAAGCTCCTCGACCTGAGCGGGACCACGAGCACGCCGCTCCAGGGCGGCGCGGTGTACCTGTGGCACTGCGACCGGGACGGCAACTACTCGATGTACTCCCCGGCCGTCGCGGACGAGAACTACCTGCGGGGCGTGCAGGCCGCCGACAAGGACGGCTTCCTGGCCTTCCAGAGCATCTTCCCCGGTTGCTACGCGGGTCGCTGGCCGCACCTGCACTTCGAGGTCTACGCCAGCGTCGCCAAGGCCACCTCGTCGGCCAACAAGATGCGCACCTCGCAGATCGCGCTGCCCAAGGACGTCTGCGCCAAGGTCTACGCCACCAGCGGCTACGAGCAGAGCGTGGGCAATCTCGGCCAGCTCTCGCTCGATGGGGACAACATCTTCAGCGACGGGTACTCGCTGCAGCTGGCGAAGCTGTCCGGCAGCAACGCCCAGGGCTGGACCGCTGAGCTGACGGTGCCGGTCTAACCGGACGTGTCGTCCGTGGTGGCCAGCAGCGGTGACGTCGGGAAGAACCCGACGTGGATGAGGTCGGCCAGCGCCACCACCGCGCCGGCCGTCTCCTCCGCCCGCACCGCCATGTCCTCGGTGTTCACCCGGAGCAGGTTGGACGCCGCCAGCAGCGCGGTCCGCCGATCGTCGTACGCCTCGTGCAGGTCGGCTGCCATCTCGGTCTCCTCTCGCGGGTGCCGGTGCGCCCGGCGCCGGGGCTGTCCCCGGCGTGGGCTGGTTCAGACCTGCGCAGCGAGCGGCGCCCGGTGCAGCACCTCGTGCTCGGCGGTCCGGCCCAGGTGGCTGCGGACCAGCTCCACCTCGGTGGCCTCCCAGCCGCTGGAGGCGAAGCCCCGCAGTCCAGCCGGTACGACGAGGCCGTTGCCGCGGGCCAGCGTCAGGTGCGGGCGGAACGGTCGCTCCTCGACGACGCCGAGGGCGTCCCGCACGTCCTGCGCGAGCGCCGTCAGCGCGGACAGGTCGCCGGACAGCCCGGTCCACAGCACCCGCCGACCGAACGTGCCGCCACCAGCGAGCCCGAGGGCCAGCGGCGCGTGCCGTCGGCCGACGGCCGTCAGCGCCTCGGTGAGCGGAGCGGCGTCCGGGCGTTCGCCGAGGAAGGCCAGCGTCAGGTGCCACCGGCGGTCCACCGGCCGGCCGAGGGCAGCCGCGAGCTGGGCCCGGACGGCCGCCGGCGGGCGCACGGCCACGAACAGCCTCACCCCCGCGACGCTGCCACAGACCGCTCGGGTTGGGTGCAGGCCGCAAGGGAAAACCTGGCCGCGACCGGTCTCGCCAACCAGGAGCTGCGGCCATGACGACGACGACCTCACGACGCCGCACCGCCGGCACCACGACGCGCGGCGCGGGACAGCGCGCCTTCGGCCTGCTCGTGCGCCTGACGGGGCTGGGGGTGTTGCTGCAGGCGGTGTGGGCCGGGCTGTTCCTGCGCGGCGACACCCGCGACAAGCACTGGGTCGCGGTGCACGGCACCGGCGCCGACGTGACGACGGTGCTGGCTGGTCTCACCGCCCTGCTCGCCGTGGCGGTGCTGCGGCACCGCCGGGCGGTCGTGGTCGGCAGCGTGCTGCTGGCGGTCGCCACCTTCACCGAGGCCTTCCTGGGCGGACGGATCACCGAGCAGGGACAGGACGGGCTGACCGCCGTCCACGTGCCGCTCGGCATGCTCGTCATGGGCCTGGCCGTGTGGCTGTCCGTCCAGGCCGCCCAGCTCCGGCGGAATACTTGAACGCTCAATCAACGTTGTGGCACAGTGACAGCCACCACGACCAGGGAGCACCCGATGGGCATCCACCGCCTCAACCACGCCGTCCTCTACGTGCGCGACGTCGACAAGAGCGTCGCCTTCTACTCCGGCGTGCTGGGCTTCCGGACCAAGACGGCCTTCCCGGGCGCCGCCTTCCTGCAGGCTCCCGGCAGCACCAACGACCATGACCTCGGGCTGTTCGAGGTCGGCAGCACCGCCGCCGCCAGCCCGGCGGGCCGCGGGGCCGTCGGGATGTACCACCTGGCCTGGGAGGTCGAGACCCTCGACGACCTCGAGGAGCACCTGCACCGGCTCGCCGCCGCGAACGCGCTCGTGGGCATGAGCGACCACGGCACCACCAAGTCGCTGTACGCCAAGGACCCCGACGGCCTCGAGTTCGAGGTGGTGTGGCTCATCCCCGCGCACCTGCTCACCGACGACGCGGCCGACAACGACCCGCGCCCGAAGCCGCTCGACCTGGCCAAGGAGAAGGCCCGCTACGGCGGCGGCACCCGCGGCGGCGTCGGCATCAGCATCCCCGTCGGGGTCAGTGCCCCGTAGGGGTTCTGCCCCGACCGGCACGCGAGTACGGTCCGGCCATGGCCTGGGACCTGCTCGTCGACCGCGCTGACCTCGCCCGGACCGAGCTGGTCGAGGTGCCGACCCCCCGGATCGGGGCCGGCCAGGCGCTGCTGAAGGTCGACCGCGTCGGGATGACCGCCAACAACGTCACCTACGCGGTGTTCGGCGACGCCATGAGGTACTGGGACTTCTTCCCGGCCGAGGCGCCCTGGGGCCGGGTCCCGCTGTGGGGCTTCGGCGTCGTGGAGCACAGCGCCGTCCCGGGGCTGGCGGAGGGCACCCGGCTGTACGGCTACTACCCGACCGGCAGCCACCTCGTCGTCGAGCCGACGAAGCTCGACGCCCGCGGCTTCCGGGACGCCTCGGCCCACCGGCAGCACCTGCCGACGCCGTACAACGGGCTCACCACGACCGGCGAGGACCCGGCCTACGAGGCGGCCCGGGAGGACCTGCAGGTCCTGTACCGGCCGCTGTTCCTGACCAGCTTCATGCTGGCCGACTTCCTCACCGACAACGACCTGTTCGGCGCCGGCACGGCGGTGATCAGCAGCGCCTCCAGCAAGACGGCGTACGGCGCCGCGTTCCTGCTCCAGGGCCGGACCCGCACCGTCGGGCTGACCAGCGAGGCCAACGTCGGGTTCACCGAGTCGCTCGGCTGCTACGACCAGGTCCTGACCTACGACGAGGTCGGGCAGCTGCCGACCAGCCGGACGGTGTACATCGACGTCGCCGGCAACGCGGGCGTCCGGCGGGCCGTCCACGAGCACCTCGGCGAGGCGCTCGTGCACAGCGCCGTGGTCGGGGCCGCGCACCACACCGCCGAGCCGGACCTGGGCGGCGGCGCCGGGTCGCTGCCGGGGGCGCGGCCGACCTTCTTCTTCGCCCCGGACCAGATGCGCAAGCGGTACGCCGACTGGGGGCCGGCCGGCGTCGAGCGGGAGCACGCCGCGGCCTGGCGGCGCTTCGCGCCGGTCGTGGAGGGCTGGGTCGAGGTCATCCTCGGCACCGGGCCGGAGGCGCTGCAGGCCGACTGGCTCGAGACGCTGGCCGGCCAGACCCGGCCGCGCACCGGCCACGTGGTGCAGCTGTGATGGCCTACAACAAGCCCGGCTTCGTCGTCCGGAAGGTCGTCAACCGGCTCGCCCTGCGCTTCGGCCTGGGCCAGTCGGTGGAGCTGGTGGTCACCCGACGCACCTCCGGGGAGCCGCAGCGGCTGCCGGTGACGCCGCTCGACCTCGACGGCACCCGATACCTGGTGTCGGTGCGCGGCGACGCCGAGTGGGTCCGCAACCTGGAGGCGGCCGGCCGGCGCGGCGCCCTGGTGGAGAAGGGCGTGCGGCGCGACTTCCTCGCCACCGCCCTGCCGGTGGAGGAGCGCGGCCCGGTCATCGCCGCCTACCGGGCCAAGGCGGGGCGCGGCGTCGACCCGGTCTGGAACAAGCTCCCCGACGACCAGGACCACCCGGTCTACGCGCTGGCCTTCGGCTAGAGGACCTCGCGGAGCCGGCCGCTGCGCACGTCGTACAGGAAGCCGCCGACCTGGGTGCTCTTGGGCAGGTACGGCGAGCTCCGCACCCGCTGCACGTCCTGGGCCAGGGACTGGAGCTGGTCGTCCATGAGCTGGAAGTCCAGGCTGCGGGTGTCGACGCCGGAGGCGTCGAAGATGGACTGGTGCACCTCGGCGCCGGTGGCGCTGGCCATCTTGCAGTCGGTGTGCTCCACGACCAGGATGCGGTCCACGCCCAGCAGGTGGGTGGCCAGGACCAGGGTGCGCAGCACGTCCTCGGTGACCCGACCGCCGGCGTTGCGCATGATCTTGGCGTCGCCCTTGGCCAGCCCCAGCATCTTCAGCGGATCGATGCGGGAGTCCATGCAGGTCACGACCGCCAGCCCCTTGCCGGCCTGACCCGGCAGGCCCTCGTCCTGGAAGGAGGTGGCGTAGTCGGCGTTGGCGGCAAGCACGTCGTCGAAAGAACCCATGCGCCTCATCTTCCCGGCAGCCGCACCAGCCCGAGCGAGGGGGTGGCGACCGCGGCCACGGCGACGTCGTGCGGCTCGGCCGGCAGCTCCTCGACCAGCTCGTCGTCGTGCAGCAGTGCGACCGTCAGCCCGCGCGCCCGGCGCAGCGCCCGGTCGTAGGACCCACCGCCCTTGCCGAGCCGGTTGCCCCGGCGGTCGACCAGCAGCGCCGGCACCAGCACGAGGTCGCAGCCGGCCACCGCGTCGACGCCCAGCCGCGGGCCGACGGGCTCCTGCAGGCCCCGCCGCCCGGGCGCCAGCCGACCGTCGTACCGGGCCCAGTCCAGGTCGTCGTCCTCCAGCAGCACGGGCAGCAGCCAGCCCGGGCGGGGCGCGAGCGCCGGCTCGGCGCCGAACGCCACGTACGACGCGACCTGGGTGGCGGTGGCCAGCAGCGGAGCCAGCACCGCCTCCAGCGCGTCTGACGGGCCGCGCGCCTGCCGGTCCCGTTGGGCCGTTCGGCGCAGTGCCCGCTTGCTGCCCATCGTGGGAGGATGGCAGGTCGGGTGGTCGCACGGAGCCGGGGAGGTCGGGGGTGACGCTGCGCTGGCGGCTGACCATCGCCTTCGTGCTCGTGGTCCTCGTGCCGCTGCTGGTCGGCGTCGCTCTGGTGGCCCGGGCGTTCCCGGACGCCATCCAGGCCAAGCAGAAGGAGGGCGTCCACTCCGCGACCCAGCTCGCCGGGCTGGTGCTGCGTGACTACTGCGACCGGGCCCGGGCCACCGCCGAGGCCGCGGGCCGCGCCTCGACCTCCACCGGG
>JAOPVD010000308.1 GCA_025966295.1 Frankiales bacterium
GGCTGGCAGCCGGCGCCGCGCCGGCCCACCCAGCAGCAGCCAGCCGCCGGGCTGGACCCGGTCGGCGGCGGCCTGCAGGTCGGAGCGCGCGTCCGCGACGACCACGCCGGCGTACCGGCCCGCGGGGGCCTCGGCCAGCACGGCGGCCAGCTGGGCGCGCGCCGACTCCGGGGCGTCGGCGGCCACCACGAGGACGTCGGCGCCGAGCGACGGTGCCAGCGCGAACCAGCTCGGCCAGCGCACCTGAGGCAGCGCGGTGGGGCGCTCCGCGCGTACCTCGGCCACCATCCCTCGTCCCCCCAAGATCGTTTCTGTGCAGGGCTGTAACCCGTGGCCAGACCTCACTCCGCGGCGGGCCCGGCGGCATCCCGCAGACGCCGTACGGACCGGGCCGGCACCCGCACGAGGGCGTACGTCGTCTGCGGGTGACGTGCCGAGCGGCCCCGATGCGACCGTCTTGGCGTGACCGAACAGCTGGAGCAGGCGTCGCGCCCCCCTGCCGGGGTTGCGAAGAACGCCGGTGCCCAGGTCGTCACCTTCGCGCTGCGGGCCGCCAGCAGCGTCGTCCTGCTGGCCGTCCTCGGCCACCTGCACGGACCGACGGACGTCGGCGCCTACACCTACGCCCTGCAGTTCACCACCATGCTCACCTTCCTCACCGGCCTGGGGATGCAGAACCTGGTCGTGCGCGAGGTGAGCAAGGCGCCGGACGCCACCCGGAGCTGGATCGACCTCACCAGCGGCCTGCTGCTCACCTCCGGCGCGTTGGCCGTCACCGTCAGCCTGGGTGCGTCCTGGCTGCTCCCGCACGACAACGCGGGCGTCGTGCTGGCCGTCGGGCTGGCCGCCGTCGGGCTCGTCGGCCAGACCCTGGGGGCGCTGCTGTCCGGGGCGTTCTACGCCCGCGAGCGGATGGCCGTGGAGACCGCCGCGACGCTGGTGGCCGAAGCCGGCTTCCTGCTCGTCGGCCTGCTGGTGCTCGCCGGCGGCGGCTCCTACCTCGGGCTCATCGCGTCCTACGCCGTCTCGCGGCTCATCATGCCGGCCGCCTTGCTGCGCGCCTACCGGGCCCAGATCGGGCCGCTGCGGCCGACCCTGAGCTGGGACCGGGCCCGGCCGCAGCTGCGCCGGGCGGTGCCGTTCTGCCTCGACGACCTGCTGACCGCGACCTACGTGCGGGTCGACGTCACCCTCCTCCAGCTGTTCCGCGGCGCCCGCGAAGTGGGGCTCTACACCAGCGCGACGCTGCTGACGCTGACCCTGAACATCTTGGCCCGGGTCCTGAACTGGTCGCTGTACCCGCGGCTGAGCCGGACCGCCGGCACCGACCCGGTGGCCTTCAAGGCCACCGTCCGCACCTCGGCCCGGCTGCTGCTGCTCGTCGGGCTGCCGCTCGCGGTCGGCCCGTTCCTGCTGGCCGAGCAGGTGCAGGACCTGCTGTGGGGCGCCCGGTTCCGCTCCGCCCTCGACTGCTACCTGCTGCTCACGCTGGTGGTCCCGATCCGCTTCCTCGGCCACACCACCGGGACGGCGCTGACGGCCGCGGACAAGCAGACCTGGCGCACCTGGACCGTCGGGGGCGCCGCCGTCCTCAACGTGAGCCTCAACCTCTGGCTCATCCCGGCGTACGGCTTCCTCGGTGCCGGGGTGGCCACGATCATCACGGAGACCGTTCTGACCACCACCTACAGCACCCTGCTGCTGCGGCTGATCGGGCCGTTCTGCCGGTTCTCGGACCTGCTGCGCCCGGCCCTCGCCTGCCTGCCGATGGCGGCCGTGCTGCTGCTGGTCCGCGACAGCGCGCCGCTGGCCGTCTCGGTCCTGGCCGGCGCCCTCGTCTACGGCGTCGCGGCGCTCGGCACCGGCGCCGTCACCCGCACCGAGCTGCGGCTCAAGGCGCGTGCGGCGTGACCCGCGACGTCGGCGGGGTGCTGCTGCAGCCCGGCTTCGGCCCGGCCACCGCGGCGCTGCAGGGCTACCTGACGCCGGCCGCCACCGACGCGGTCCCGGACGTCACCGCGCAGTGGGGCCCAGCCGGCCTGACCGGCCCGACCCGCACGGTCGCCCGCCGGCTGGAGGTGGCCGTCGACGGCCCCCCGACGCTGCTGTGGCGGCGCGCCGCGGGGCTGCCCGTCGACCTGCGCGCCACCTGGAGCGACGAGCGGCTCGCCCTCACCGCCTGCCTCGCGCACGACCGCCGGGAGCAGCTGCTGCGCAAGCTCCGCCCGCAGCGCCTGCCCCAGCAGCTGCTCTACCTGCTCGGCATCTACCCCTCCGCCTGGGTCGCCCGCCGCCGGGACGGCGCCGCGCTGCTGCACGCCTCCGCGGTCGAGCTCGAGGGCCGCGGCCTGCTGGTCGCCGGACCGGGCGGGGTCGGCAAGTCGAGCCTGGCCGCCGCCGCCCTCGGTCTCGGCGGCCGGCTCGTCAGCGACAACCTGGTGCTGGCGACCGCGCAGCGGGTCCGCGGCTGGCGCGAGCCGGTCCGGCTCGCCGGCGGTGCCGACGACCCGGCGTCCGGCCTGACCGACGTGGGCGGCAACGGCTGGCACGGCCGCCGCGACCACCTGCTCGCCGCCGACCGGTGGGTGCCGTCGGTGCGGCCCGCGCTCGTGCTGCTGCCGCAGCTCGCCGACCGGGCCGCCGTGCACCCGGAGGAGGACGCCGGGCCCTGGGCCGAGCGGCTGCTCGCCCTCGGCTCGCTGGCCGGTGAGCTGACCCGCTGGCCGGCCTTCACCGCCGCCCTCGACAGCCTGGACGACCGTCCCGTCGCCGACCCGCGCGACACCCTCACGGCGCTGCTCAGCGGCGTCCCGCTGCGCCGGGTCGACCTGTCCCGTACCGCCGACCCCGCCGCCCTGCGGCGCCTCGTGCACGACCTCGTCTGCGACCTACCGACTGGAGAGACAGCCCGATGACCGCACCTGTTCTGCCTGGACGCCGCGAGGGCGTGCGCATCATCGGCGAAGGCCGGCACGAGGTGGCCGAGGCCCCGCTGGCGCACCTGCGGGAGATCGCTGCGGAGGACGGCCTGCTGGCCGCGCCCGCGGTCATCCTCCCGGACTTCCACCACAAGAAGAAGCAGGAGATGCCGTCGTCGGTGGCCGTCGCCACCAACAAGCACATCGTCCCGCACTTCACCGCCAGCTCGGTGAACTGCGGCATGGCGCTGCTCAGCACCGGCCTGAACGTCGAGGACCTGTCGCCCAAGCTGCTCGACTCCTTCATCGACCAGGTGAAGCTGCGCGCCCCGCACCCGATGCCGCTCAAGGCCGTCCTGAACCGCAAGGAGGTGTTCCGGGCCGCCCGCGAGGGCGCGTCGTTCGCGATTGAGCGCTACGGCCTGGACACGGAGGAGATCAAGGCGGTCGAGCACCGCGGCCGCATCGAGCTCGAGGAGGGCACCGACGAGCGGATCCTGCGCCGCTTCGCGCCGCGGCTGTCCGCCGAGGCCAGCCGGTTCCGCTTCGGTGGCGTCGGACCGGGCAACCACTTCATCGAGGTGCAGGTCTGCCAGGAGATCCTCGACCCGGTGGCCGCCGCGGCGATGGGGGTGCACAAGGGCATGGTCGTCGTCGAGTACCACGGCGGCGGTGGCGTCTGGGCCGGCGAGATGGGCCGGCTGTTCGTGCCGCGCAAGAAGAGCACCGGCATCCGGCGGGCCCGCACCGCGGCCCTCAAGGCCGCGATGCACGCCTCGGTCAACCCCTCGGTCCTCAAGGAGCGCTGGGACCTGTACTTCCACAACGTCCGGCACGCGATCGAGGCCGACTCGCCCGAGGGCAAGCGGCTCTGGATGAGCTACTGCACGGCGATGAACTACGGCTTCGCCTACCGGATCGCCAGCTACCAGGTGATCCGCGAGTCGCTGACCGCGGCCTGGGGTTCGCCGGTGAGCACCAAGCTGGTCTACGACTCGCCCCACAACTCGGTCTACAAGGAGGAGGTCGACGGCGAGCTGGCGTTCGTGCACCGGCACAACACCGCCCGCGCCGTCGGTCCGGGCATCCTCGCCGACCACCCGCTGGGCCAGCCGGTCCTCGTGCCCGGCACCAACCGCACCTCGTCGTACCTGTGCATCGGTGCCAGCGGCTCGGGCATCTCGCTCGACTCGGCCTGCCACGGCGCCGGCACGCTCGTCGGTGCGTCCGTCAAGGCGGGTACGGCGGGCCCGGACCCGGACCGGGTCACGCGGCGCTACAACTACGCCGACAGCACCATGCAGGAGGTGGCGCACGTCGGCGATGCCGGCGTCGACCTCGCGGTCGACATCCTGCGGGATGAGAACATCCTGCGCCCGGTCGCCCGCTTCACCCCGGTCGCAGGCCTGACATGAGGTGCGGGGCGCCGGTGGCGGCCGGACTGGCGGCGCTGCTGGTCGCCTCGTGCTCCTCGCAGGCTCCGCACCGGCCGCGCGTGGTCGCCACCGCCGGCGGCGCCGCCACCGCCCCGGCGGACTGGTCGAAGGTCGGCCGCTTCGAGATGCTCACGCAGTACTCCCCGAGCTCGACCTTCGTCGGGCAGGCCACCGACCTGGCGGAGATCTCGCAGTCGTTCACCGGGATCCTGCTGGCGAGCGGCAAGCTCAACGAAGCCCGGGTGCAGGCCGTCCAGCTGTCCGCGGCGTTGGGCCTGCACGTGTGGCTCGACGTCGACCTCACGACCCCGTACGCCCGGGGCGAGAGCATCACGCGACGGCTGCAGAGCCTGGCGGCGTTCGCGCGGGAGCACCGCGACGTCGTGGTCGGCGCCAAGCTCGCGAACGAGATCGGCCAGGAGGACCCGTACGCGCACGACCCCCGGCTGGTGGAGGGCTACCTGCGCGAGGTGGGCAAGGTGCTGCACGCCGAGGCGCCCGGACTGCCGGTCACCGTCGACATGCCCATCCCGGAGGCGCCCTGCCAACCCAGCGCACCCGGCGTCTCGGCGCTCGGCGGCCCGGCGGCCTGCCTGGCGAAGGTGAAGCGCAGCTTCCCGGCGCTGCAGCAGAAGAACGTCGACCACTACCTGTCGCTCGGGGTGCTCGACGGCGTGTTCGTCACGCCGTACCTGCGCCAGGACGAGGTGTACGCCGCCGTCGGCACCGACACCGCCGACGTGCTGCGCTTCTCCTACCGGTGGCTCAAGCAGCGGCCGTGGGCGTCCAAGCTCCGGCTGTTCTCGCGCAAGGCGCTCGCCTTTCCCGAGAAGCGCTACCCGGGCACGCCGTCAGACGCCCAGCTGGCCGTCACCCGGCACCTGCAGGTGCCGCTCGACGAAGGCCTGTCGGGCACCGACATCTGGGCCTGGCGCCGGGCGTTCCGCGGGGAGCTGCGGACCCTGATGAACAAGGACGGCACGCCCAACGCGCTGTGGACCGGGATCGCGACGTTCCGGCAGAAGCTCCCGCTCAGCAGGCCTGGAACAGCTGCCGGGCGTACGCCGCTGCTTCCAGCTGAGAGTGCAGGGACAGCTTGACCAGCAGCCGCTGGAGGTGGGTGCGCGCCGTGTGCGGCGACACCCGCAGCCGGCGGGCGATCTCGGTCCGCGTCAGGCCCTCACCGAGCAGCCGCAGCACCTCCTGCTCACGCGGGGTGAGCCGCGCCAGCACCTGCTCGGCGTCACGCACGGTGCGCTGCCGGGTCGTCAGGGCCCGCAGGACCGGGCCGACGAGCGCGTCCGCGATGACGGTCTCGCCGTCGGCGACGCGGCGGACCGCGTCCACGAGCGCGGTCGGCTGGCAGTCCTTGGTGAGGAAGCCGCGGGCCCCGAGGGCCAGCGCGTTGGCGGCCGCCACCGGGTCCGGCGAGCCGGTGAGCAGCAGGACCGCGACCCCGGGCGCGCTGTTGGCGACCGCCTCGACCACGTCCAGGCCGGTGTCGCCGGACGAGAGGTCGAGGTCGAGGAGCAGGATGTCGACGTCGCGCACCTGGCGCAGGACGGCGCTCGCGGTCGAGACGACCTTGACGTCCTCGATGCCCTCCTGCACGGAGAGGTAGGCCGCGACGGCCTCGGCGAAGACCACGTGGTCGTCGCACAGCAGGACCCTCATCGGGCAGACCTCCCAGTTGGAGCGGAGCACCAATTGTTTCGCGGCGGGGGGACCCTGACCTCGCTCAGCGAGGGGACCCCCATCTCACGCAGATGCATGACACACAGCCGTACGAACTGTCGGATACCCGACGTACGGCCATTCGGAGGATGACACGACCGTGTCGAGTTGGTAGTCATTTAGGTGAACGTCAGAGGAAGCCTCCGCTACCGGGGGGCTCGAGGCTTGGGGGGCCTCTTGACTACTGCATGTGCCGTGAGCGATCCGATGCACGAACTGGTCCACGACCTGCGCTCGCCGCTCGCCGCCATCGAAGCCGCCGCACACGCCGTCCTGGGGATGGGTGTCGACGAGCCGGCCGTACGCCGTCTGATCGACCTGGTGGCCCTGGAGGCCCGGTCGGCGCAGGTCATGGTCGACCACGCGCTGGAGGGCTCCGGCGCCACCGGCGCCGTGTCGGTGGCACCGCTGCTCGCCACCGTAGCGTCCCGGCACGCGACCCGCTGGTCGGCCACCGTGCACGTCGAGGGCGACGCGCTCGACGAGCAGGTGACCGGCGACGGGGCGGAGCTGGCCCGCGCGATCGGCAACCTGGTGGACAACGCCTTCCAGCACGGCCGCTGCACCAGCGTGCGCCTGCAGGCGGTCCAGCGCGGGCCGTGGCTGGTCGTCCGGGTGCTCGAGGTGCGCTCGCCGCAGGGCGTGCCGCCGGCCCGGCAGGGCGTCTCGCACGGCATCGGCCTGCAGTCGGTGCGCCGGCTGCTGCTGGCCGCCGGGGGGCACCACCAGGTGCTGCTCGACGAGGGCGTGCGGGTGGACGAGGTCCACCTGCCCCTCGCCCGACCGGCTCGGTCGGCGTGACCGCGCCACTCACCAGGATCCGCGTGGCCCTGGTGGACGACCACGCGCTGCTGCTGCACGCGCTCTCCGAGTCGCTGGGGCAGGACGAGGACAAGGACGTGGTCCTGGCGCACGAGGGCGGTGGCGACGTCGTCCGCGAGGTCGTCGAGGCGGCGCCGGATGTCCTGCTGCTCGACGTGCGGCTCGCCGACACCGACGGCCTCGACCTGCTGGTCGGCATCCGCGCCGGGCTGCCGCGGGTCGCGGTGGTGGTGCTGAGCGCCGTCAGCGACCCGCGGGTCGTGGCGACGGCGTTCGAGCGCGGCGCCGTCGGCTACCTGACCAAGGGTGCGCCGCTCACCGAGGTGCGGGCTGCCATCCGGCACGCCTCCGAGGGGCGCACCGTCCTGCCGCGGCAGCGGCTGGCCGACGTGGTCCAGGCGCTCACCGCCGACGAGGCCCACGAGCGCCGGCTGGGCGCGTTCCTCACCGCCCGCGAGCGGATCGTGCTCAGCCGCCTGGCGGCCGGGCACCCGACGGCCCGGATCGCGGCCGACCTGAGCATCACCAACCACACGGTCCGCACGCACATCCAGAACGTCCTCACCAAGCTCGGGGCGCACTCCAAGCTCGAGGCGGCGGCGATCGGCATCCGCGCCCAGATCGTCACGCCGTACGACGGCCCGTAGGGCGCAGCAGCAGCGGGCCGGCGACGGCCAGCGCGGCCCCGACGAGGGCCAGGCCGCCGAGCGCGGCCGGCAGCGAGGTGGCGGCCGAGACGGCCC
>JAOPVD010000314.1 GCA_025966295.1 Frankiales bacterium
CGGTGAGGTAGGGCCCGCGGCCGCTCACCATGAAGCGGGGCGTGCCGCCCACCGCCCGGAAGGCCCGGACCGGCGAGTTGACCCCGCCCGGGATCACCGCCTGGGCGCGCTCGAACAGCGCCCGCGAGTGGGGCGCGTCGTACTCGTAGGTCATGCACCCATCCAACCAGCCGCCGCGCCCCACGCGGGAGCAGGACGGGGCTAGTCGAGCCAGCCGGCGGCTTCGGTGGCCCAGTAGGTGAGGATCATCGACGCACCGGCCCGGCGGATCGCGACCAGCTGCTCGGCGATGATGCGCTCGCGGTCGATCCAGCCCTGCGCGGCGGCGGCCTCGACCATCGCGTACTCACCGGAGACCTGGTAGGCCGCGACCGGCACGTCGACGGCCTGCGCCACCGCGCGGAGCACGTCGAGGTAGGCCAGCGCCGGCTTGACCATCACTGCGTCGGCGCCCTCGGCGATGTCGAGCAGCGCCTCACGCACGCCCTCGTCGGCGGACCGGGCCCCATCCTGCTGGTAGGCCGACCGGTCGCCGAACTGCGGCGCGCACTCGGCGGCGTCACGGAACGGGCCGTAGAAGGCGGACGCGTACTTCGTCGAGTACGACAGGATCGGCAGCTCCGAGAACCCTTGCGAATCAAGGGCTGCGCGGATCGCGGCGACCTGGCCGTCCATCATCCCGCTGGGCGCGATGACCTGCGAGCCGGCGCGGGCCTGGGCCAGCGCGATGCTGGCATACCGCTCCAGGGTGCTGTCGTTGTCGACCTCGCCGGTGGCCGTCAGCAGCCCGCAGTGGCCGTGGTCGGTGTACTCGTCGAGGCACAGGTCGCTCATGACCACCAGCGCGTCGCCGACCTCGGCGACGAGGTCGCGCAGCGCCAGCTGCACGATCCCGCTGGGGTCGTCGGCACCGGAGCCGCGGCCGTCCTTGACCGCCGGGATGCCGAACAGCACCACGCCGCCCACGCCCGCGGCCGCGGCCTCGTGCACCGCCTTCTTGAGCGAGTCGCGGGTGTGCTGCACGACCCCCGGCATCGAGCCGATCGGCGCCGGCTCGGCCAGCCCCTCCTTGACGAACACCGGCAGCACCAGGTCCGCCGGCGACACCCGGACGTCGGCCACCAGCCGGCGCAGCGCCGGCGTGCGGCGCAGCCGACGGGGGCGGGCGCCGGGGAAGGTCATCGCTTGGCCCGCGCGGTCTTCTTCGCCCCCTTGCGGCGCTTGGCGGCGGGCGGGAGCTCACCGGCGGCGCGCAGCTGCAGGGCGTACTCCGCGAGGCCCTCCACGAGCGTCACGACATCGGGCTTGTCCGCGAGGACGTCGACCCGCAGGCCGAGCTCCTCGGCGGTGGCCTTCGTCTGCGGGCCGATGGCCGCGAGGATGGTGGTCTCGTGCGGCTTGCCGGCGATCCCGACCAGGTTGCGCACCGTCGAGGAGCTGGTGAACAGCACCGCGTCGAAGCCGCCGCCCTTGAGGGCCTCGCGGGTCTCGGCCGGCGGCGGCGCCGCCCGGACGGTGCGGTAGGCGGTGACGTCGTCGACCGCCCAGCCGAGGTCCTTCAGGCCGGCGACCAGGGTGTCGGTCGCGATGTCGGCGCGGGGCAGGAAGACCCGGTCGATCGGGTCGAAGACGTCGTCGTAGGGGGCCCAGTCCTTCAGCAGCCCCTCGGAGCTCTGCTCGCCGGAGGGCACCAGCTCGGGCTTGATGCCGAACTCCACCAGCGCCGCCGCGGTGGCCTCACCGACCGCAGCGACCTTGACGCCGGCGAACGCGCGGGCGTCGAGGCCGAACTCCTCGAGCTTCTCGCGGACCGCCTTCACCGCGTTGGTGGAGGTGAACGCGACCCACAGGTAGCGGCCGGTGACCAGGCCCTTGATGGCCCGCTCCATCGGGGCGGGGGTGCGGGGCGGCTCGACCGCGATCGTCGGGACCTCGACGGGGATGGCGCCGTAGGCCCGCAGGGCGTTGGACAGCACACCGGCCTGGTCGCGGGTGCGGGGCACCAGCACCCGCCAGCCGTAGAGCGCCCGCGCCTCGAACCAGCCGAGCTTGTCGATCTTCTTCACGGCGTCGCCGACCACGACCACGGCCTCGGCGGCGAGCTCGGTGAGCTCGGCGATGTCGCCCTCGACGGCGTTCAGGGTCGACACCACGGTGCGCTGCTCGGCCGTTGTGCCGCCCACCGTGACGGAGATCGGGACGTCGCCCTTGCGGCCGTGCTCGATGAGCGCCGCGGCGGCCTTGGCGATCTGGCCGACCAGGGCGGTCAGCACCAGCGTGCCGGGGGCCGAGGCGATCCCGGCCCAGTCGAGGCCCTCCTCGACGCGCGCGACGGTGCGGGGCAGCCCCACCGGCACGCCCGCGAAGGCCGGGACGGCGACCGGCCCGGGCAGGCCCGGCACGACCTCGAGCCGCTGCTTGCCCTTGACCACGGCCTCGGCCTCCTTGGCGCCCTCCTGGGTGAGGAAGGGGTCGCCCGGGAACAGCCGCACGACGTGCTTGCCGTCCTTGGCCGCGGCGACGAGCGCTGCGCCTTGGGGGTCGTCGGCGCGGACGACCTGCACCTCGGCACCGGGACCCGCGAGGGCCAGCACCTGGGGGGACACCCGCTCGTCGGCGAGGACGAGGTCCGCGACGGCGAGCAGCTCGGCGGCGCGCAGGGCGAGCAGCCCGGGGTCGCCGGTGCCGGCGCCCACGAGGGCGACCTGGCCGGCGGGCCGGCGGGTGCGGGTCGGGCTCATGCTGTCTCTCCAGGGTCGGTGCTCATCAGGTCAGCAGCGCCGAGGTCGAGGAGCTCAGCGGCAAGCCGCTGCCCCACCCCGGTCGCGTCGTGCGTCGGACCGGTCGCCGACAGGCGCACCGTGTCCGAGCCGTCGAGGGCGGCCACCAGGCCGCGCAGGAAGACCTCGGGGCCGTCGTCGCCCTCCGCGATCTCGGCCAGCGCCGCCACCGGCGCGGAGCAGCCGGCCTCGAGGGCCGCGAGCAGCGCGCGCTCGGCCTCGACGGCGGTCCGGGTGTCGGGGTCGTCGAGCGCCTTGAGGATCGCCTCGACCTCGCTGCCAGCGCGGCACTCGACCGCCAGGGCGCCCTGCGCGGGAGCGGGCAGCACCTGGAGCGGGTCGAGGGTCTCCGTCACCTCGTCGAGCCTGCCCAGCCGGGCGAGACCTGCACGCGCCAGCACCACGGCGTCGA
>JAOPVD010000117.1 GCA_025966295.1 Frankiales bacterium
AGGCCGCTCGCTCAGGCGCAGCCCACCGAACCGCACGTCACCGGGTCGCGGAGCACCCGCCACCGGCCGCGGTCCTTGCGCAGCTGCACGTGCAGGTCGGTGTCGACCTCGTGCCGGGTCAGGACCAGCTGCACCTGCGCCGCGCTCCCGTGCTCGACGACCGGGCCGAGCCGCAGCCCGATGCGCAGCCGGTCGTTGCGCGCCTTCGCGGTGGCCGCCCGCAGGTCGGCGCAGAGCTGGTTGCGGGACCGGGCGTCCGGTGCCGTGCCGTCCGGCGTCGAGAACGTCAGGTAGTCCTCGCAGTCGCCGAAGACCGCGGCCTGCACCCAGCGCAGCGCCGTCCCCTGCGGGGTCTGCAGGCGGCGCAGGTCGACCATGGCCGTCACCCCGGTGCCCAGCACGAGCGCGTTGACCAGGGCCATCAGCACGAGCGGCTGCCGGCGGGCTTTGGCCCGGCGCTTGGCCTCCCCGGCGGCCTCCAGCTCGGCGTACCGCTGCTCCAGATCGGTCATCCGAGCAGCACCGGGGCGAGCTCCTGCCAGTCCTCGACCGGGGCGGTGAAGACGTCCGGCCCGAGGACCTGCACGCAGACGTGGCTGGCCCCGGCGTCCAGGTGCTCCTGCACCCGCCGGCGGGCCGCCTCGGGGCCGCGGGTGACGAGCGCGTCCTTGAGCCGGTCGCTGCCGCCGCGGCCGAAGTCGTCCTCGGTGTAGCCCAGCCGCAGCCAGCTGTTCCGGTAGTTCGGCAGCCCGGTGTAGATCTCCAGGTGCCAGTGGGCGCGGCGCCGCCACTGCTCGGCGTCGGTGCCCAGCACGACGGCCTGCTCGACCGCCAGCACCGCGTCCGGGCCGAGCAGCGCCCGCGCCCGGGCGGTGTGCTCCGGCGTGACCAGGTAGGGGTGGGCGCCCTGGGCGCGGTCCCGGGCGAGCTCGAGCATCTTCGGCCCGAGGGCGGCCAGCACCCGCGGTGCCGGCGGCTCGTCGCCGCTGACGGCGTAGGGCGCCGCGTCCATCGCGTCCAGGTACTCACGCATGGCCTCCAGCGGCCTGCCGTAGGCGTGGCCGCGCATCCGCTCGACCAGCGGCGCGTGGCTGACGCCGAGGCCGAGCAGGAACCGGCCGGTGGTGGCGAGGGTGCGGGCCGCGGCGGACATGGCGACGGCGTCCCGCCCGTAGATGCTGGCGATGCCGGTGGCGATGGCCATCCGGGTCGAGGCGCCGAGGTAGATCTGCGCGGCGGTCAGGGCCTCCCGGCCGTACGCCTCGCCGAACCACAGCGTGCCCCAGCCCTGCTCGTCCAGGGCCGCGACCTGCTCGCGGGCCGCCTGCAGGGGCAACGTGTCCAGGGCGGTGGTCCAGAGGCCGACCCGCCCCAGGTCGGGCGCGCTCAGCTCAGGCCCCGGCTGTCCTGCTTCAGGGCGGTGTCGACGGTGAGGGCGCTCGCGACGACCAGCGACAGCAGCGGCTCCTCCAGCTCCTGGTGCAGCCGTACGACGTAGTTGTCGGCCGAGGTGAACATCGTCTTGGCCAGGCCCTCGAAGGTCTTCTTGATGCGCGCGACCTCGGTGCCACTCTCGTCGACGAGGGAGAAGTCCCAGGCGCGCCAGTTCTCGGCCCGCAGCTCACCGATCTGGCGGTCCCCGACCATCAGGCCGAACCGGATCTTCCCGATGGCGTTGAGCTGCACCAGCCGGCCGACCTCCCCGACGCCCGGCTTCTCGACGATCACCTTGCTCTTGAGGAACTTCGCCGGCCGGGTGATGAGCAGCTGCGGCTGACCGGCGAGGTCACGCACCTCCAGTCGGTGGGTGAAGAACTGGTCGTACTCGCCGATGAAGCGCACGATCTTCTTGAGCACCGACTGGCCGACCTCGGTGACCGAGGCGATCTGGGCGCCGTTCTGGTCGTAGACCGCGTACTCGTTCGTGAGCTCGATGAGCTTCACCTTCTGGTTGACGACGAGCACCGGCTCGGTGAACACGGTGCCGCCGCCCGAGCCGGTACCGGGTGCGATGCCGGCCTTCTCGGCGAGCTGGCGCTGCACCTTCCCGGTCGTGGCGGCGCTGACCGGCGGCGCCGCGGTGGGCAGCGGCGAGGTGGTCTGCTGGCCGGCGTTGATGACGGCGTCGGTCCACTTCTGGCCGTCCCACCAGCGCTGCTCGAAGGTGCCGGTCGGGTCGGTGTACCAGCCTGACTGCGGTGTGCTCATGCCCCCATCCTGCCGGACCGGCGCACACGCCGACGGGCGGCCCTCCCGGAGGAGGACCGCCCGTCAGGACGTGCGGAGGACCTAGAAGTCCATGTCACCCATGCCGCCGCCGCCGCCCGGCATCGCCGCGCCGGCCTTCTCGGGCTTGTCGGCGATGACCGCCTCGGTGGTGAGGAACAGCGCCGCGATGGAGGCGGCGTTCTGCAGCGCGGAGCGCGTCACCTTGGCCGGGTCGAGGATGCCGGCCGCGATCATGTCGACGTACTCGCCGGTGGCCGCGTTGAGGCCCTGACCCACGGGCAGGTTGCGGACCTTCTCCACCACGACGCCACCCTCGAGGCCGGCGTTGATGGCGATCTGCTTGATCGGGGCCTCGAGCGCCAGGCGCACGATGTTGGCACCGGTCGCCTCGTCACCGGTCAGGTCGA
>JAOPVD010000328.1 GCA_025966295.1 Frankiales bacterium
CCGAGCGGCCGGGTCAGCTGCAGCCGGCCGCGTTCCTTGTGGGCGAGCAGCAGGCGCTGGGCCACGCCCTCGTAGGGCAGCACGGCGGCAACCGGCGGCAGCCCCGGCGGGCACGGCCGGGGCCGGACCAGACCCAGCGCCGGACCGGCGAGCAGGGCCCGGCACGACACGCACAGCCCGCTGCCAGGCGTCGCGCAGCCGGCACAGGTCCGGGGCAGCAGCAGGTCGAGCAGCACCTCCAGCACCCGACCAGCCTGGCGCCTGGGGCGCCGCCGCGGCCGGGGCTGTGGATCAGCCCGGGTAGACGGGCGCGCTGCCGACCGGTCCCTTGCGGAAGCCCAGCGCGCTGAGCAGGTACAGGTGCCCGGACGCGGTCACCACGACGCCGTCGGGCTGGGCCGCGGCGGCCATCGGCTGGCTGGGCAGGCCGGACGGCGACAGCACCTGGACGCTGGCGCCGTCGAGGCTCAGCTGCGTGGGCAGGAACGTGCCGGACAGGTTGCCGAGCGCCACCAGCGTGGTGCTGTCCCGCCAGACCACGTCCGTCACGCCGGTCAGCCGCGGCGACACCTTGACCGCGTGCACGACCCGCAGGCCGGTGGACCCGCGGGCCACCCGCCCGACGTAGAGCACCCCGCGCGACACCAGGGCCACCCGGACGCCGTCCCGGGAGGCGGCCAGCGCCGACACCGGCCCGTGCACCCCCTCGACCGGGACGCGCAGCGGCGGGCCGCTGGGGCGCGCGACCAGGACCTGGTCGGTGCCGTCCGCCATCCAGAGCCCGAACTCACCGGACCCGAAGCTGGGCGTCGTCAGGTCCGGCCGGCGGAGCACCACCGGGTGGCTGGGGGACGCGGTGCCACCCATCCGGACCGTCACCTGCCCGTTGGCGGCGGGCTGCAGGACGGCGAGCTGCGTGCGGTCCGGGCTGACGGCCAGGTCCGCCACCACCACGTCGCGGAGCGCCTCGGGCCCGGCGCCCTGGGCGCCCGCGCTGGTGGCGGTCCGCACCCGGCCGGCGGCCACGAAGTACAACGGCCCCGGCGCGCTCTCCGGGTCGTAGGCCCGCCAGTCCGTCGCCATCTGCACATCGCCCTCACCCGCGACCTGCAGCAGCCGGCCGGCGGCGGTCAGCCGCAGCCGCTGGAAGGTGGGGTCGAGTGCCCGCAGCGTCCACACGAGCTGGGCCGAGAGCAGCTGGCGGTCCTCCACCGAGGCGCGGGCCACCTCCGCCGACAGGTCGACCCGCACCAGCCCGCCGCCGTCGCTGCTCACCGACAGCAGCCGGGTGCCGGCGGGGAAGGCGGACCGGACGCTGCCGCTCAGGGCCGCCGACGGCGGCAGCAGCAGCCGCTGCAGGGCGACCTCGTCGTCCCGTTCGCTGACCGGCAGCAGCACCAGGTCCGGGACCATGCGCCGGAACCGCTCCGGCGACGGGGAGACGTAGTAGAGCCGCTGCGGCCGGAACGACCGGTCCCGGTCGGCCGGGGTCAGCCGCAGCCCGAGCGGCGGGTTGGAGATGCGCCACTGCCCGTCCTGGCCGCGTGTCACCCCGTAGGTCTCCGAGAACGGACCGGGCCTGCGGCTGAGGTACCGGCCGTCGACGGCCCGGCTGCCCAGGACCGTGAAGGTCGTCTCGACCACGGCGGCGCCGGGTTCGGAGGAGGTCAGCTCGACCCGCAACGACGCCGGGTCGTAGAACACCGCCTCGTCGCCCTGCCAGCGGGTCGCGGAGCTGCGGTCCAGGTACGTCCGGGCGATCGCGTGCCGACCCTGGGGGCTGCTCTGCGCCCCGAGGAAGCCCTGGACGATCTCCTTGGGCTGGGCGCCCTTGCGCGGCGCCGGGGGCAGCACCTGGATGTCGCTGCGGCCGGTGTCCCGCTCCGGGACGTTGACGTCGCTGCGGACGCCGTGCGGGAGCGGCAGCGAGCAACCGGCCAGCAGCAGCACGAGCACGGCGGTCGCGAGCCGCCTCACCGCAGCACCTCGGCGTCGCGCAACGGCAGCGGGCTGGTGCCCATGGGCGCCCCGACCACGACGGGCAGCGTGAGGCGGAAGGCCGCGCCCTCCCCCGGCGCTCCCCAGGCTTGCAGCGTCGCACCGTGCAGGCGGGCGTCCTCCAGCGCGATCGCGAGGCCCAGGCCGGTGCCGCCGGTGGTGCGGGCCCGGGACGGGTCGCCCCGCCAGAAGCGGCTGAACACCAGCCCGGCCTCCCCCGGACGCAGCCCCACGCCGTGGTCCCGGACCCGGATCGCCACGCAGTCCTGGCCCTCGGCGACGTCGACCTCGACCGGCCGGCCCTCGCCGTGCTCGAGCGCGTTGACGATCAGGTTGCGGACGACCCGCTCGATCCGCACGTGGTCCACCTCCGCCACCACCGGTCCGGTGGCCCGCAGCTGCACCACGCTGCCCTTGCGGATGGCCAGCGACCGGCAGGCGTCCAGCACGCCGGCGACCAGGGGCACCAGGTCGAGCCGCTCGGCGTCGAGGGAGGCCGCCCCGGCGTCGTAGCGGGAGATCTCGAGCAGGTCGGCGAGCAGCGCCTCGAAGCGCTCCAGCTCCTCCTGCAGCAGCTCGGCGCTGCGGGCCGCCGCCGGCGGGAAGTCGTGGCGCGCCTCGTGCAGCACGTCCGCCGCCATCCGGACCGTCGTCAGCGGCGTGCGCAGCTCGTGCGTCACGTCCGAGACGAACCGGCGCTGGACCCGCGAGAGGTCCTCGAGCTGGCGGATCTGGGTCTGCAGCGCGCCCGCCATCGAGTTGAACGCGTCGCCGAGCCGGGCGATCTCGTCCTCACCGCGGACCGTCATCCGCTCCTCGAGCAGGCCGTGCGCCAGCCGCTCCGCGGTCCGGGCCGCGAGCCGGACCGGCAGCACCACCTGCCGGCTGACGAGGGCCGCGATGAGCACGAGCAGGAGCACCAGCAGCAGGCCGGCGACGGTGGCGGTCCGGCGTACCAGGCCCATGGTGCGCTGCTCGGCGTCGAGCGAGAACATTGTGTAGAGCCGGTACGGCTCCCGCGGGGTGGTGATGGTGCCGCCCACCACCAGCTGCTCCGTGTTCCCGATCCGCTGGAAGACGTGCGCGGTGCCGGTGTCCTCGGCGAGCACGCCGGCGAGCGCCGGCGGCACGTCGCTGAGCTTCACTCCCGGCGAGGCGAAGGCCTTGGCGTCACCCAGCGAGCTCACCAGCACGACCCGGTACGGCGTCCCGGACCGCCCCCGGTCCGACAGCACCCGGGCCACGTCCTGCAGGCGGTCCTCGACGGCGCTGTCGCGGTTGTCGCCGATCGCGACGGCGTTCTGCGCCTGGGCGAGCCCCGACTGGGCCTCGGTGAGCGCGGCCTTGGTCTTGGCGCTCACCAGGCCGCGGCCGACCTGGTCCAGCAGGAGGGTGGCGAGCAGTCCGACGACCACGCCGCTGGCGAGCAGGGTGGTGACCACGACCCGGGTCTGCAGCGACCGCCGCCAGCGCGACAGGACGCGGCCGGGCAGGCTCGCGGCCGGGGTCCGCGGGCCGACGACGGCCTGGGGCAGGCTCAGCCCGGACCCGCCTTGTAGCCCACGCCGCGCACGGTCAGCACCACGCTGGGGTGCTCGGGGTCGCGCTCGACCTTGGCGC
The DNA here is from genome assembly GCA_025966295.1 of Frankiales bacterium. Lineage (GTDB taxonomy): Bacteria > Actinomycetota > Actinomycetes > Mycobacteriales > SCTD01 > RYN-111. The sequence goes on from JAOPVD010000328.1 coordinate 3,619, forward strand.
GCAGCCGCTGCACGTGCACGTTGACCAGGCGGGTGTCGGCGGCGTGCCGGTAGCCCCAGACCTGCTCGAGGAGCACCTCGCGGCTGAAGACGTTCTTCGGCCGGCGCGCCAGCGCCAGCAGCAGGTCGAACTCCAGCGGCGTGAGCGCGACCGTCCGGCCGTCGCGGCTCACCACGTGCCCCGGCACGTCGATCGTCACCGGGTCGTCGACCGGCCCGATCGTCAGCGACTCGGGCGCGCCGTCGTGGTTGCGCAGCCGGGCCCGCACCCGGGCGACCAGCTCCTTGGGCTTGAACGGCTTGACGACGTAGTCGTCGGCTCCGCACTCCAGCCCGAGCACGATGTCGGTGGTGTCGCCCTTGGCGGTGAGCATGATGATCGGCACGCCGCTCTCGGCCCGGATCTGCCGGCACACCTCCACCCCGTCGGTGCCCGGCAGCATCAGGTCGAGCAGCACCACGTCCGGCTTCTCCCGCCGGAACGCGCCCAGCGCAGCGTCACCGTCAGCGACGAAGGCCGGCTCGAGGCCCTCGCCCCGCAGGACGATGCCGAGCATCTCGGCCAGCGCGGGGTCGTCGTCGACGACGAGCACACGTGCGGTCATGGCCCTATCGTCGCACTCAGCGTGACGGCCCGCGGGTTGTTCCACGCCGTAGCCGAGGAGGACGATGACGAACGGGCCACAGGGCTGGGCCTCGCCCGACGAGGAGCCCAGCTCCCACCCGTACGGCGGCACGCCCCCGTACGGGTACGGCGAGGCCCCGCCGGGGCCGCCGCCGTACGCACCGGGCAGCTTCGCGCCGCGGCCCGGGGTGGTGCCGCTGCGGCCGCTCGGCGTCGGCGAGCTGCTCGACGGCGCGGTCAAGATCGTGCGGCGCTACCCCCGGCCGACGCTCGGGCTGTCAGCGGCCATCGCGCTGGTCGTCACCGCCATCAACCTGCCGCTGGTGCTCCTGCTGTCGGACCCCAACCGCTCCAGCGGCAACGCGAGCACCCCGTCGCAGGCCTTCGACCAGGGCCTCATGGACAGCGCCGCGCGGGTGCCGGGCGGGCTCATCGGCTACCTCGCCGGGCTGGTGCTCTCCGGGGCCATCGTGCTGGTCGTGGGCCGCGCCGTGCTCGGCCAGGACGTCAGCGCCGGCGAGCTCTGGTCCTCGCTGCGACCGCGGCTCGCCGCCCTGCTCGGGCTCTCGCTGCTCACCGGGCTGAGCACGGCGGCGCCGGCCGTCCTAGGCATCGGCCTGGCCCTGCTCATCGGGCCGGCCGGGCTGGTGCTGGCCGTCCCGGGGGTCGTGGCCAGCGTCTACCTGTACACCCGGCTGTCGCTGGCGCCGGCCGCCATGGTGCTGGAGAAGGGCGGCCCGGTCACCGCGTTGCGACGCTCCGGCGTGCTGGTGCGCGGCTCCTGGTGGCGGGTGTTCGGGATCCTGGTCCTCACCAGCATCATCGGCAGCGTCGTGGCCGCCGTCGTCGCGGCACCGGTCGGCATCCTCGCGGCCCTCGCCAGCAGCCCGGACTCCACGGCCTTCCTCGTCGTCGCGGAGGTGGTCGGGGGGCTGGCCTCGGTCCTCGTGAGCCCGTTCACCGCCGGCGTCCACGCGCTGCTGTACGTGGACCGGCGGATGCGTGCCGAGGGGCTGGACGTGGCCCTCCAGGCATCGGTGGCCACCGCCAGCAGCCCCTGATGCTGCTGCTCGCCACCGACATCCTCGGCCGCGACGACGCCCGCGAGGCGGCCCGGCGCGAGCTGTCCCGGCCGGCCTACGACGAGGCCCGGCCGCCGTTGGTCTACCGCGTCCTGCAGTGGGTGATCGACAAGCTCCAGACCCTGCTCGGCGAGGCGGCGGCCACCGTCCCCGGTGGCACCCCGGGGCTGGTGCTGCTGCTGCTGCTCCTGGGCCTGCTGGTGTTCCTGATCGTGCTGAAGGTCCGGCCGTCGGCGGCCCGCGCCGGCCGGCCGGCCGAGCTGTTCGGCGGCGGCCAGGTGCTCACC
>JAOPVD010000333.1 GCA_025966295.1 Frankiales bacterium
GGTGAGCGACATCCCCAAGCGCGCGGTGACCCGCGGCGCCAAGCTGGCGACGTTGCCGCTGGGCGTGGCCGGGCGCGGCGCGGTCGGGCTCGGCAAACGCATCGGGGGCAAGCCGGCCGAGGCGGTCGCCGCCGAGCTGCAGGCCCGCACCGCCGAGCAGCTGTTCCAGGTGCTGGGGCAGCTCAAGGGCGGCGCGATGAAGTTCGGGCAGGCGATGAGCGTGTTCGAGGCCGCGCTGCCGGAGGAGGTCGCGGCGCCGTACCGGGCGGCGCTCACCAAGCTGCAGGAGGCCGCCCCGCCGCTGCCGGCGGCGACCGTCCACGGCGTGCTGGCCGAGCAGCTGGGCGCGGACTGGCGGGAGCTGTTCGCGACCTTCGACGACAAGCCGGCGGCGGCCGCCAGCATCGGCCAGGTGCACCGGGCGGTGTGGGCCGACGGCCGCGAGGTGGCCGTGAAGATCCAGTACCCGGGGGCCGGCAAGGCGCTGCTCAGCGACCTGCGGCAGCTCGCCCGGCTGGCCCGGGTCTTCGCGGTCTTCTCCCCCGGCCTCGACATCAAGCCGCTGCTCAAGGAGCTCGAGGCGCGGGTCGCCGAGGAGCTCGACTACCGGCTCGAGGCCGACAGCCAGGAGCAGTTCGCGCAGGCCTACGACGGCGACGCCGACATCTGCGTGCCGCACGTCGTCGCCGGCGCCGACCGGGTGCTCGTCACCGAGTGGATCGACGGTGTGCCGCTGTCCACCGTCATCCGCGAGGGCAGCCAGCCGCAGCGCGACCAGGCGGCCCGGCTGCTGGCGCAGTTCCTGTTCTCCGGCCCGGTGCTGGCCGGGCTGCTGCACGCCGACCCGCACCCGGGCAACTTCCGGCTGCTGCCGGACGGCCGCCTCGGCGTCATCGACTTCGGCGCGGTGAACCGGCTGCCGGACGGCGCGCCCGAGCCGATCGGCCGGCTGTCCCGGCTCGCGCTGGAGGGCCACGCCGAGGAGGTGCTGCAGGCCCTGCGTGACGAGGGCTTCGTCAAGGCCGGCATCACGGTGGACGCGGACGCGGTCCTGGACTACCTGCTGCCGCTGCTGGAGCCGATCGCGCAGCCGACGTTCCGGTTCTCCCGCGAGTGGCTGCGGCGCGAGGCGCTGCGGCTCGGGGACCCGCGCAGCCCGGCCGCCCAGCTCGGCCGGCAGCTCAACCTGCCGCCCAGCTACCTGCTCATCCACCGCGTCACGCTCGGCACCATCGGGGTGCTGTGCCAGCTCGGCGGTGAGGCGTCGTTCCGCGAGCTCATGCAGACCTGGCAGCCCGGCTTCGCACCCCCCGGCGACCCGCAGGCCCCCTCCCGCCGCTGACCACCCGTCCCCCCTCCCCCCTTCCCGGTGATCCACGGAAAGGGCGCCCACGTTTCGAGCCGGAAAGTGCGACGCCGGTTCCGTGGATCACCGGGAGGGGCTACCACCAGGCTTCGTCGAGCTTGCCCTCGATGGAGCGCAGGTTGTCGCGGGTGCAGCGCTCGCAGAGCCACTGCCGGCCGCGCTCGCTGACCTGCAGCGACCAGGTCGCCGGACGGTCCTCGACGCCGGTGCCGCACCCGCCGCACGTGCTGGGCTCGCTCACCCCGGCAGTGTCGCTCACCCCGGCGGCCCTCAGGACCAGGTGAGGTCCCGGGCGGCGGTGTCGGCCTGCCAGCTGCCCCGCTTGGCCTCCCAACGCTGGCCGGCGAGGCCGACGGAGGACACGCCGTAGCTCCGGGCGTGCGCGACCAGCCAGCTCGCGGTCGACCAGGCGATCGCAGGGGTCCGGACCCGCGCCAGCCCGCCGGGGCCGAGGTCAGCGAGCGCCGCGGTCTGCAGGGCCGGCCCGGCACCCGGCTTGGGGGCGGGCGCGAACTGGCAGACCAGCCCGGCGTGGACCTCACCAGTCAGTGCCCGGGCGAGCTCGCGGGCGGCGTCCTCCCACTGGGCGTAGGCGTCCGGGAAGGCGCTGCGCTGCACCCGCTGCGCCGCCTCGGTGACCGGCATGCTGCGCCAGCCGGGCACCCGGCGCAGGTGGGTGTAGAAGCTCGCCGCGGCCAGCCGCGGCGTGCGGACCCTGGCGGGCGACCCCCAGCCCTGCGACGGCCGCTGCTGGAACAGGCCGAGCGAGTCGCGGTCGCCGTAGTCGAGGTTGCGCAGCCGCGACTCCTGGAACGCCGTCGCCAGCGCCACCGTGACGGCGTGGTTCGGCATCCCCAGCCGCTTGCCGACCGCGGCGATGGTGGCGGCGTTGGCGGTCTGCTCCGGGGTGAGCACCACGCTGCCGGCGGTGCACAGCGGCAGGGTCTGCGGGGTGCCGCCCCCGCACCCGGTCAGCGCCGCCGCCAGGGTCAGCCCCACCACCCACCCCGCCCGACGTCGCACCCCCACATCCTGCCAGCGCCGCGCTGGCAGGAACCGGTTCTTGCGCCCGTGCTCCTGCATCGTGTTGTCTGCGTCACATCCGCCCTTGTGCTGAGGGCGCCGCACCGGAGGTCGACGACGATGGCCGTGCAGGACGACGTGACGACCGCCCGCGACGCGTTGCGGGCCCTCGAACGCGCCGTCGCGACCGTCTCCGGCCACTACGGCGACGCCGTGGACGCGCGCCGGCTCCGGCTCGACCTCGAACGGGTGTCCCAGGACCTCGACCTGCTGTGCGGCCGCGACAGCGCCCCCCCGCCGCCCGCCGCCCCGCTGCAGGTCATCGACGACACCACCTACCCCCAGGACTTCTGGATGGACGCCGAAGACGAGGGCCTCGGTGGCGGACGGTAAGCCTGCCCCGATGACGGCCCCGATCGAAGGGAACGCATGACCACCACCGCACCGGCTGGTACCGGCGCGCCAGGACGCGCCCGGCTCGACGCCAAGACCCTCAGGACCGACCGGTGGTGGATCCAGCCGCTCATCACGGTCGTCGTGCTGGTGCTGTTCATCGCGTACTCGACGTTCCGCGAGTTCGAGGAGGCCAACTACTTCTGGGCGCCGTACATCTCGCCGTTCTACTCCCCGTGCATCGTCGACAGCTGCCAGGGAGACACGTTCCCCAAGCTCTTCGACGGGCCGACGTTCATCAGCCCGGCGCTGTACATCCTCATCGTGCCGCTGGGCTTCCGGCTCACCTGCTACTACTACCGGAAGGCCTACTACCGGGCGTTCTGGATGTCGCCGCCGGCCTGCGCGGTCGCCGAGCCGCACGCGAAGTACACCGGGGAGACCCGGCTGCCGCTGGTGGGCAACAACATCCACCGCTACTTCTTCTACCTCGGCCTGGTCTTCAACGTGATCTTGACGTACGACGCGGTCGTGGCGTTCCGCAACCACGAGGACGAGTGGTTCCACATGGGGCTCGGCACCCTGATCCTCGTCGTCAACGCGGCCCTGCTGTGGCTGTACTCGCTGTCCTGTCACAGCTGCCGGCACGTCATGGGCGGCCGGCTGACCCACTTCTCCAAGCACCCCGTGCGGTACCGCTTCTGGACGCTGGCGTCGAAGCTCAACCACCACCACATGAAGTTCGCCTGGGTGTCCCTGGTCTGGGTCGCCTTCACCGACTTCTACATCCGCCAGCTCGCCACCGGCGCCTTCACCGACCCGAGGTTCTTCTAAGTGACCACTCACCACTACGACGTCGTCGTGGTCGGCGCCGGTGGCGCCGGGCTCCGCGCAGCGATCGAGGCGCACGACCAGGGCGCGCGCGTTGCCGTCGTCTGCAAGTCGCTGCTGGGCAAGGCGCATACCGTCATGGCCGAGGGCGGCATCGCGGCCGCGATGGGCAACGTCTACCCCGACGACAGCTGGCGCGTGCACTTCCGCGACACCATGCGCGGCGGCAAGATGCTCAACCACTGGCGGATGGCGCAGCTGCACGCCCAGGAGGCCCCCGACCGGGTCCGCGAGCTCGAGGAGTGGGGCGCCCTCTTCGACCGCACCAAGGACGGCCTGATCAGCCAGCGGGACTTCGGCGGGCACCGGTACGCGCGGCTCGCGCACGTCGGCGACCGTACCGGCCTGGAGCTGATCCGGACCCTGCAGCAGCGCACCGTGGCGCTCGGCATCGACGTCTACATGGAGCACACCGTCACCCGGCTGCTCACCGGCCCGGACGGCGCCATCAGCGGGGCCTTCGGCTACCGCCGGGTGGACGGTGAGTTCGTCTCGTGGCAGGCGCCGTCGGTCATCCTCGCCACCGGCGGCATCGGCAAGTCCTACGTCGTGACGTCGAACTCCTGGGAGTACACCGGCGACGGGCACTCGCTCGCCCTGCAGGCCGGTGGCTCGCTGGTGAACATGGAGTTCGTCCAGTTCCACCCCACCGGCATGGTCTGGCCCATCTCGGTCAAGGGGATCCTCATCACCGAGTCGGTCCGCGGGGAGGGCGGTGTCCTCAAGAACTCCGAGGGCAAGCGCTTCATGTTCGACTACATCCCGGACTTCTTCCGGGCCGAGACCGCCGAGACCGAGGAGGAGGCCGACCGCTGGTACGACGACCACAAGAACAACCGGCGGCCCCCTGAGCTGCTGCCCCGCGACGAGGTCGCCCGCGCCATCAACGCCGAGGTCAAGGCCGGCCGCGGGTCACCGCACGGCGGCGTCTTCCTCGACATCGCGTCCCGCCGCACCGCCGAGGACATCAAGCGCCGGCTGCCGTCGATGTACCACCAGTTCAAGGAGCTGGCGGAGGTCGACATCACCAAGGAGCCGATGGAGGTCGGGCCCACCTGCCACTACGTGATGGGTGGCGTCGAGGTCGACCCAGAGTCACAGGCCGCCACCGTCCCCGGCCTGTTCGCGGCGGGCGAGGTGTCCGGCGGGATGCACGGCAGCAACCGGCTCGGCGGCAACTCGCTGTCCGACCTGCTCGTGTTCGGCAAGCGAGCGGGGGC
>JAOPVD010000360.1 GCA_025966295.1 Frankiales bacterium
AACCCGGCGCCCACCGCGTACGGGAAGGCGATCGCGCCGATGAGCGCGGTCGCGGTCCGCAGGCTCGGGACCGGCACCGTCCGGGCGCTGTGCCGGCCGGCGCGGTGCAACAGCGCCAACGGCAGCAGCACCAGCCCGAGCGGGATCAGGCCCACGGTGCCGCCCGGGATCGACAACGAGGTGCCGTGCGCCAGCAGCCAGAGCTGGCCGGCGCTCCGCGTCGCGGCCGCCGCGCCGGACCCCGAGCGCGAGTCGGTCGCCCAGGCGAGCAGAACCGGCAGCGCCAGCGAGACCAGACCGGCACCGAGCGCCCAGCCCGCCGCGGTGGCGGCCGGCAGGAGCAGGCTCGGCTGGGCGCGCCGGGCGGGCGGGGCGGGGCGGGTGAGCGGGCGGCGCTCGACGGTCTGCGTCATGACCCTCTGACTGTCCCAGCAGTCCCCCCATGATCAGCGCTCCCACGCCGGGGCCGCCCCGAGTACGGCGAAAGGCCCGCACTCCGGTCGAGTGCGGGCCTTCCGTCGTACCGGGTCTAGAGGTTCTTCATGACCTCGCGCATGAGCTCGGCCGTGGCGGACGGCGTCTTGCCGACCTTCACGCCCGCGGCCTCGAGGGCCTCCTGCTTGGCCTGCGCGGTGCCGGAGGAACCGGAGACGATGGCGCCGGCGTGGCCCATGGTCTTGCCCTCGGGCGCGGTGAAGCCGGCGACGTAGCCGACGACCGGCTTGGTGACGTTGGCCTTGATGTAGTCGGCCGCCCGCTCCTCGGCGTCGCCGCCGATCTCGCCGATCATCACGATGGCGACGGTCTCCGGGTCCTCTTCGAACGCCTTGAGGCAGTCGATGTGGGTGGTGCCGATGACCGGGTCGCCGCCGATGCCGACGGCCGTCGAGAAGCCGTACTCCCGCAGCTCGTACATCATCTGGTAGGTCAGCGTGCCGCTCTTGCTGACCAGGCCGATCTTGCCGCCCTCGGGCGCGATGCTGGCCGGGATGATGCCGGCGTTGGACTGGCCGGGGCTGATCAGGCCGGGGCAGTTCGGACCGATGATGCGGGTCTGCTGGCCCTTGTCGACGTTGTACTGCCAGAAGTACGCCGAGTCCTGGACCGGGATGCCCTCGGTGATGACGACGGCCAGCTCGATGCCGGCGTCGATCGCCTCGATGACCGCGCTCTTGGCGAACGCCGGCGGCACGAAGATGACGCTGACGTCGGCGCCGGTCTTCTCCATCGCCTCGGCGACGGTCGCGAAGACCGGGATGCCGGCGCCGTCACCGGCGTCCACCGTGCTGCCGGCCTTCTTCGGGTTGACGCCACCGACGACGTTGGTGCCGGAGGCCACCATCCGCCGGGTGTGCTTGGTGCCCTCGGAGCCGGTGATGCCCTGGACGATGACCTTGCTGCTGCTGGTGAGGAAAATCGCCATGACTAGGCCGCCTTGTTCGCGAGCTCGGCGGCCTTGTCGGCCGCGCCGTCCATCGTGTCGACGACCGTCACCAGGGGGTGAGCAGCCTCCGCGAGGATGCGGCGCCCTTCCTCCACGTTGTTGCCGTCCAGCCGCACCACGAGCGGCTTGGTCTCCTTGTCCCCGAGCATCTCGAGCGCCTGCACGATCCCGTTGGCGACGGCGTCGCAGGCGGTGATGCCCCCGAAGACGTTGACGAACACCGAGCGGACGTCCGGGTCGGACAGGATGATCTCGAGGCCGTCGGCCATGACCTGCGCCGAGGCGCCGCCGCCGATGTCCAGGAAGTTGGCGGGCTTCACGCCGCCGTGCGCCTCGCCGGCGTAGGCGACCACGTCGAGGGTGCTCATGACGAGCCCCGCGCCGTTGCCGATGATGCCGACCTGGCCGTCGAGCTTGACGTAGTTGAGGTCCTTGGCCTTGGCCCGGCCCTCCAGGTCGTCCTCCGCTACGACGTCGGCGTAGGCCGTGAACACGTCGCTGTGCCGGAACTCGGCGTTGCCGTCGAGGGTGACCTTGCCGTCGAGGGCGACGATCCGGCCGTCCGGGGTGCGCACGAGTGGGTTGACCTCGACCAGCGTGGCCTCCTCCTCGATGAACACCTCCCAGAGCTGCACCAGGATGCGCGCGACCTCGTCCTTGACGTCGGCGGGGAAGCCGGCCGTCTCGACGATCTCGGCGGCCTTGGCGGCGTCGACGCCCTTGACGGCGTCGACCGGGACCTTGGCGAGCGCCTCGGGGCGCTCGACCGCGAGCTGCTCGATCTCCATGCCGCCCTCGACGCTCGCCATCGCGAGGTAGGAGCGGTTGGCCCGGTCGAGCAGGAACGACACGTAGTACTCGGTGTCGATGTCGCTGGCCTCGGTCACGAGGACCTTGTGGACGATGTGGCCCTTGATGTCGAGGCCGAGGATGTCGGTCGCCTTGGCGACGGCCTCGTCCGGCGTCTCGGCCAGCTTCACGCCGCCGGCCTTGCCGCGGCCGCCGGTCTTGACCTGCGCCTTGACGACGACCGGCTTGCCGATCCGCTCCGCGACGGCGCGGGCGGCCTCGGCGGTGTCCACCGTCTCGCCCGGCAGCACGGGGACGCCGTGCTTGGCGAAGAGCTCCTTCGCCTGGTACTCCATGAGGTCCACTGAGGGGGTCCTGTCTCTGGTCGGTGCGGCTCGGTCGAGGGTAACCACGGTTGCACCCGCGCTACGACATGGGATCCGTCACGTCGCACCGGTGCGACAACTGCTCGCCGGCGGAGTACGGCGGGTCAGACGGTGGCGCCCACGTTCGCCTCGACCCAGTCGACGATCGACTGGGTCGTGGCCCCGGGCGTGAAGATCTTGGCGACCCCGAGCTTCTCGAGCTCCGGGATGTCGTCCTCGGGGATGATCCCGCCGCCGAACACCACCACGTCGTCGGCGCCGCGGGCCCGCAGCAGCTCCATGACCTTCGCGAACAGGGTCATGTGCGCGCCGGACAGGATCGACAGGCCGACGCAGTCGGCGTCCTCCTGGATCGTCGTCTCGACGATCTGCTCGGGCGTCTGGTGGAGGCCGGTGTAGATGACCTCCATGCCGGCGTCGCGCAGGGCACGGGCCACGACCTTGGCGCCACGGTCGTGGCCGTCGAGGCCCGGCTTGGCGACGACGACGCGCACGCGAGCGCTCACAGGTGCCTCCTTGGCGGGCGGATCGGTCTGCGGTGGGAGAGTACGCGCCCGTGACTGTCGACTGGCGCGAGCCCTTGCTCGCCGGCGCCACCGTCCTGGACGTGCGCCTGGCGCGCCGCGATCCGGGCCGCTGGCCCAACTACCACCCGGAACCGTCGGTGCGGGCCTACCGGCTGCGCGGCGGGCCCGGCCGCCCGGGCCCGGTGGCCGTCGCCTGGGACTTCTCGGTGCAGGGCGGCAGCTTCGGCGAGGACGACGCCACGGTCTTCGCCAAGGCGGTCGACCATGCCGTCCGCGAGCAGGTCCCGGTCGTGACGCTGGTGCGGTCGGGCGGCACCCGCCTGCAGGAGGGGATGGCGGCGCTGGTCGGCATCCCGCGCGCCCGGCTGGCGCTCGGCAAGCTCGCCGCTGCCGGCCTGCCGCACCTGGCGGTCGCCGACGCCCCCACCACCGGCGGCGTCTGGATCTCGGTCGTCGCCCCCGCCGACGTCCGGGTCGCGGTGGCCGGCGCGACCGTCGGCTTCGCCGGC
>JAOPVD010000361.1 GCA_025966295.1 Frankiales bacterium
CGCCAGGTGCAGGTCGGTCGGGTCAGCCGGGATGCCCTCCTCCTGCAGCAGCCGGCACCAGCGGTCGACCTCGTGCTCGGCGGCCCGCCACCGCCGGCCGCGCAGCCCCCAGCCGAGCTGCAGCCCCGGCCGCGTCTGCGCCAGCAGCGCGGTGCTCTGCGGGCCGCGACCGTGCAGGTTGACCGCGAGGTCCGCGCCGAAGACCGCCGCCGGCAAGGGGCCCAGCGGGGCGACGTCGACCACCTCGTCGACGGCCCCCGTCGCGAGCGCCAGCGGCGCCAGGACCCGGGGGCAGGCCAGCTGCAGCCGGGCGGCGGGGAAGGCGGCGCGCAGCCCGCGCAGTGCCGGCACCGCCGTCAGCAGGTCCCCGAGCCCGAGGGCCCGCAGGACCAGGAGCTTCATCGCGGCCCGCCGCGGGCCCGCTGACGGGGCAGCCGGGCCCAGCCCGCCAGCCACCACCAGGTCGCGGCCGGCGGGATGGCCGCCGATGTCACCGCCATCGTGGCGACCTCCCGTGGGCTCGCCGGGCCGGGGGAGATTCGGCGGCGGGCGAAGTCGGCGACCAGCAGCGACCACAGCGGGAGGGCCACCGACCGCAGCCGCGGGACCGCTGCCGCGCCCAGGGCTGCTGTGGTGAGCAGGTGCCAGGGGCGCCGGCCCGGAGGTGCCTGCGCCCGCGCCCGCCAGGCCGGTCCGTGCAGCGCCAGCATCAGGACGTCGTCGGCGTTGCCGCGCTGGCTGCGGATGCTCTCCGTCCAGCGCGCCGGCCGGACCGGGTGCCGCACCCAGCGCCGGCCGGGCACGATCTGCCAGCCCGCCTGCGTGACCCGCAGCCCGAGGTCGGCGTCCTCGCGGTAGGCCCGCTTGAACCGCTCGTCGAAGCCGCCGACCTGCTCCAGCGCCGCGCGCCGGTAGGCCAGGTCGGCGGTGGCCCACACCGCGGTCTCCAGCCCCTGCGTGGTGCGCTCCCAGTCGGTCGGCCGGGTGGAGGTCGGCACCCGGACCCGGCCCTGCACGCCGCCGACAGCCGACGCGGCCATGCGCAGGTCCGCCAGCAGCAGCTCGGGCCAGTCCGTCGGCGGCTCCACGTCGTCGTCGAGGAACGCCACCCACTCGGTCCTGCAGTGCCGCCAGCCGACGTTGCGGGCTGCCGCCGGCCCGCGTCCTGACGACCGCAGCACCCGCACGCCGTCGGGGACGGCGAGGGGCTCGGGCCGTGGCCGGTCGTCCACGACGAGGACCGGCAGCCGGCCGGCCACCGCGCGCAGCGTGGCGGCCAGCGAGGGCCGGCCGACGGTTGGGACGACCACGGTCACGACGCTCACCGCGACCGCCGTACCGCGAAGGGGCCGAGGGCGAGCAGGTCGACCGGGCCGGAGCCGAAGCACTCGAGCGCGTCGCGCGGGTCGTCGACGATGGGCCGGCCGGCGGTGTTGAGCGAGGTGTTCACGACCACCGGCAGCCCGGTCAGCCGGTCGAAGTGGGTGAGCAGCCGCGCCACCAGGGGCTCCTCGGCCGGGTCGACGGTCTGCACCCGCGCCGACCCGTCGACGTGCGTCACCACCGGGATCCGCGACCGCCAGGCCTCGTCCACCTGGTGCGTGAACAGCATGTACGGCGACGGCACCGGACCGGTGAAGACCTCGGTGGCCCGGTCGAGCAGGACCATCGGCGCCACCGGCCGGAACTGCTCGCGGCCCTTGACGTCGTTGAGCCGCTCCAGGTTCCGGACGTGGCCGGGATGGGCCAGCAGCGAGCGGTGCCCGAGGGCCCGCGGCCCGTACTCGGCGCGGCCCTGGAACCAGGCGACGAGGCCGTCCGCGGCGAGCACCTCCGCGGCCGCGACGGCGATGTCGCGCGGCCGGTCGTAGGGCACCTGCGCGGTCTGCAGCCAGGCCTCGAGCGCGTCGTCGTCCCAGCCGCGGCCGAGGGCGGCGGTGCCCATCGGGGCGCACCGGTCCCCGAGGGCGTGCGCGACGTGCAGCGCGGCCCCCAGGGCGGTGCCGCTGTCGCCGGCGGCCGGCTGCACCCACACCTGCGCGAACGGCCCGAGGGCGGCGATCTTGCTGTTGGCCACGCAGTTCAGCGCGACGCCACCGGCCATCGTCAGCGCGGTGTCGCCGGTCTGGGCGTGCAGCCAGCCGGTCAGCTCCAGCAGTACCTGCTCGAGCCGGAGCTGGACGCTGGCGGCCAGGTCGGTGTGGTCCGGCCCGAGCTCGTCGCCGGCGGCGGTGACGCGCTTGACGAACGCCCCCCAGTCCACCGGCTCCACCACGAAGCCGCCGTCGCCGGTGGTGCGGACCAGCTCGGTGAGCTCCGGCAGCCAGCGCGGCCGGCCGTAGGCGGCCAGCGCCATCACCTTGTACTCGTCGCTGGAGCGCCGGAAGCCCAGGTGCTCGGTGACCTCCTCGTACAGCAGGCCGAGTGAGTGCGGCAGCTGCTGGGCGGCCAGCACGTCGAGGTGCCCGTCCTGGGCCCGGCCGGCCAGGTGCGAGGCGGTCTCGCCGCGGCCGTCGAGGACCAGCACCGACGAGCTCGGGTACGGCGCCGCGAGCGCGGCCGAGGCGGCGTGCGCGACGTGGTGCGGGACGTAGCGCACCACCGCCGGGTCGAGGCCGGGCAGCGCCGCCCGCAGGAGCAGCGGGGCGCGCTGGGCGTACAGCGTCCGCAGCCCCTCCCAGCCGTCGGCCGTCACGTCCGCGACCGGCGGGCACAGCCCCGGGTCGTAGGAGTAGGCCACCGCGTCCAGGTCCTCCGGCGCCAGGCCGGCTCGGGACAGGCACCACGCCGCGGCCGCCGCCGGCAGCTCCCAGGCGGCGAACGGCACGTTGTCGTGGCCGTGCTTGCGGCGGCTGAAGCGTTCCTCCTCCGCGGCCGCGACGACCTGGCCGTCGAGCACGAGGGCCGCGGCCGGGTCGTGGAACACGGCGTTGATGCCGAGCACCTTCATGGGCGGCCTCCAGGTGTGGTCCGGCGCAGGTGGGGGACGCGCGGCCCGTGGCCGACGTGACCGTGGTGGTGGCGACCCGCGACCGGGCAGCCGACCTGGAGCGGTCGCTCCCGCGGCACGAGGGCCCGGTGGTGGTGGTCGACAACGCCTCGACCGACGGCACTGCCGACGTCGCCCATCGCCACGGCGCCTGCGTCATAGCGCTCGAGCGGAACGCCGGGGCGGCGGCGAGGACGTACGGGGTGCGGGCCGCGACGACGCCGTACGTCGCGTTCGCCGATGACGACTCCTGGTGGGCGCCGGGTGCGCTGGCGCGGGCCGCCGCGGTGCTCACCGCGCACGCCGACCTCGCCGTCCTCGCCGCCAGCGTGCTGGTCGGACCGGAGCAGCGGCTCGACCCGGTCTGCGCGTGCATGGCCCGGTCGCCGCTGCCGCCGACGGCCGCGGGCCCGGCCGTCCTCGGCTTCGTCGCGTGCGGTGCGGTGGTGCGCCGTGATGCCTACCTCGCGGTCGGCGGCTTCTGCGACCGGTACGGCGTCGGCGGCGAGGAGGAGCTGCTGGCGCTCGACCTGGCCGCGGCCGGCTGGCGGCTCGCCTACGTCGCCGAGGTCGTGGCGCACCACCACCCCTCGGCCGCCCGCGACCCCGGGCGCCGGCAGGTGGTGCAGTGGCGCAACGCCCTCTGGACCGCCTGGCTGCGCCGGCCGGTGCCGGTCGGGGTGCGGCTCGCGGTCCGCGCGGCCCAGCAGCCGGCCGGCCGGGCCGGCCTGCGGGAGGCGGTCCGGCACGCGCCGTGGGTGCTGCGTCAGCGGCAGAAGGTGCCCGGTCATCTGGAGTCCCTGCTGGCCCGGCTCTAGGGCCAGCTCCCTTCCCAGGCGGAGGCCACCACCAGCTCCTTGACCTCGCAGCCGGGCGGTTGGGTCAGGCAGTGCAGGACGGTCTGGGCCACGTCCTCCGGCCGGTTCAGCTTGGCGTCCGGCGCCGGCCGGTACTGCTCGGCGCGGTCGTCGAAGAACGCGGTGTGCATGCCGCCGGGGGTCAGCAGCGTCACGCCGACCTCGCCCTTGAGCTCCGCCTGCAGCGCCCGGGTGAACCCGACGACGCCGAACTTGCTGGCGCAGTACGCCGTGGCGTCCGGGAGGACCCGGTGACCGAGGGTGGAGGCGACGGTGACGACCTTGCCGCGCGAGGCCTTGAGGTAGGGCAGCGCGGCCCGCACGACCGCGACGGTGCCGAGCAGGTTCACCTGCACCACCCGGTCCCAGTCGTCGGGATCGACGTCGGCGAGGGCGCCGCACCGGTCGGTGCCAGCAGCGGTCACGACCGCGTCGAGCTCGCCCCCGGTGCTCACCACCAGCCGGTGGACGGCGGCCTCGACGGCCCGGGTCTGCGCCACGTCCGCGACCTCGTGGGGCAGGCCCGGCACCGGCACCCGGTCGAGGCCGAGGGCACGGCCGCCGGCGTCGCCGACAGCCCGCGCCACCGCGGCACCGAGGCCGCTGGCGGCGCCCGTGACGAGCACGGTGCCCGGGCTAGGCACGGAGCGCCGCCGCGCTGATGAGGTGGGAGGTGGACCGGCCGGCCAGGTAGGGCAGCACCACCGCCTGCCCGCCCCAGCCCGCGACCACCGCAGCCTCGGGCAGCTCGGTGTAGTCACCGCCCTTGGCCCACACGTCGGGGCGCAGCCACTCGAGCACCGGCACCGGGGTGTCGTCGTCGAAGACCACGACCGCGTCCACGCAGCCCAGGGCCTGCAGCACCCGGGCCCGGTCCTCGTGCGCCTGCAACGGCCGGCCCGGCCCCTTGAGCCGGCGTACCGAGGCGTCGCTGTTCAGGCACACCACCAGGCAGTCGCCGAGCCGGCGGGCCTGCTCGAGCACCGCGACGTGACCGGCGTGCAGCAGGTCGAAGCAGCCGCCGGTCGCGACCACCGTGCCGCCGGCCGCGCGGGTCCGCGCGACCACGTCCACCCCGTCGTACGGCGGACGGCTGGCCGGTACGGCAGCGGCACCGCCGGCGGCGACGAACGCGGCCGCCGACAGCACGGCGCCGGTCACCGCCTCGCTGAGGAGGGCGCCGTCGGCGAGCAGGCCGGCGGCCGTCGCGGCGAACCGGTCACCCGCGCCGCACGGGTCGGCGCAAGGGACCACCGGGGCGGGGACGACCGTCGGCTGG
>JAOPVD010000373.1 GCA_025966295.1 Frankiales bacterium
CGCGCCCCGCTGACGGCACCGCGCAGCGGCGCGGCGCCGCGCGGGGACGACGCCTGCGACAGCAGCTGCTCGAGCAGCCCGGCGGGCGGCGTCTCGCCCTGGGACGCGAGCGACGCCAGCCCGGCGTGCAGGTCGCGCTGCGCCGAGAACTCGGCCTGGCAGACCGCGCAGCGCCGCAGGTGCAGGGCCACCAGCTTGCGGCGCAGTCGCGGCAGCGACCGGTCGACGTAGGCCGGCAGCTGTGCCTGCACTTCCTGGCACACCCGCTCGTTCATCCCACCAGCTCCCTCAGCTTCGCGTGTGCCCGGTGCAGCCGGACCTTCACGGCACCTTCGCTGACGCCGAGCAGCTCAGCGGTCTCCTTGGTCGACAGGCCCTGCACGTCCCTCAGCACCACGACCTCGCGCGCGTCGTCCGTGAGCTCAGCCAACGCCTTCGCCGTACGACGTGCAAGGTCGGCGTTGGCGACGCGGTCCTCGGGCGAGGCGTCGGTCGACACGATGTCGTCGAAGACGGCGTCGACCGTGCCGGCGCTCTGGCCGCGCGCCCGGACGTCACCGCGGCGGCGCAGCGCGCTCATGCAGACGTTGACGGCGACCCGGTGCAGCCAGGTGCCGAACGCGGCCTCGCCGCGAAAGCCCAGGACCGACCGGACCACCCGGATGTAGACCTCCTGCGTCGCGTCGGCCGCGTCGGCGGGATCGCCGAGCAGCCGCCGGCAGAGGGCGTAGACGTCGGCGTAGGTGCCGCGGATGAGGTCGTCCATGGCGCCCGTCTCGCCGCGCTGCACCGCGCGCACCAGAGCCGGGTCGACCTGCACGCCGGAAACATTTGCACGAAACCCTGTAACCGCGGGGGATCTCGGCGGTCCAACCAGGTGAGCGGGGCAGATCGCACCGCCGACTTCGCCACTGGAGTGGTGGACATGTACGCCTTCGTCGTCTTTCTCGGCCTTGCCCTCGGTCTCACCGTCATCATGCAGGTCATCGACGAGCTGCTGCCCCTCAAGGCCCCGGCGGCCCTGACCCGCACGATCGGCGTGGCGCTGGCCTGCGGTTTCGCCTGGGCGCTCAACTACTCGGTGTTCTCGGCCTTCGGCCAGGACCTCCGCGAGAGCTGGATGCACCCGGTCGCGACCGGGCTGGCCCTCGTCGGCGGCGGCGAGTTCGTCCGCTCGCTGGTCGTCGCCATCAGCCACCGCAGTGGTGACGCGCCGGTCGAGGTGGCCCCGAGCCACGTCATGCGCGCCGCCTAGCCCTCGAGCTACGAAGGCCGGTCCTGCACAGCAGGGCCGGCCTTCGTACATTGCGGGCATGGACCTCGACGCACTCGCCCGGCGACGCACTGAGATCGCCCAGCAGCACCTGCACGAGGACCACCCGCCGAGCACGGCCCGCGGCCTGCACCACACCGCGCTGCTGAGCAGCGATGTGGAGACCACCGTCCGCTTCTACCAGGACGTGCTCGGCTTCCCGCTCACGGAGGTGATGGAGAACCGCGACTACCCGGGCTCGACGCACTTCTTCTTCGACATCGGCAACGGCAACGCCCTGGCCTTCTTCGACTTCCCCGGGCTCGATCTCGGGGGCTACGCCGAGGTGCTCGGCGGGCTGCACCACATCGCCATCTCCATCAGCCGCGAGAACTGGGAGGCGGCGCACGCCCGGCTCCGCGCCGCGGGCGTCGACGTCATGGAGGAGAGCGGCACGAGCATCTACTTCCGCGACCCCGACGGGGCACGGCTCGAGCTCATCGCCGAGCCGCTCGGCACGATGTACGGCCAGAAGGTGGTCTGAGGCCTGTGCTCATGACGCAGGCCGGCCCCCGCGCGGGGGACCGGCCTGCCGTCGCGCGGGGCTACTTGTGGTCGGGGTCGCCGACGTGGTCGACGGCGTGCGGGTTCTCCAGGAAGCGCCGCTGCGAGTTGCGGACCTCGGCCTCGGCCTCCGCGCGGCCGACCCAGGCAGCGCCCTCGACCGACTTGCCGGGCTCGAGGTCCTTGTAGACCTCGAAGAAGTGCTGGATCTCGAGCCGGTCGAACTCCGGCACGTGGAAGATGTCCTGCAGGTGCGACTGGCGCGGGTCGGCGACCGGTACGCACAGCAGCTTCTCGTCGGGGCCGGCCTCGTCGGACATCTGGAACATGCCGATCGTGCGGCACCGGATCAGGCAGCCCGGGAAGGTGGGCTCGTCGAGCAGGACCAGCGCGTCGAGGGGATCGCCGTCGCCGCCGAGGGTGTCCTCGACGAAGCCGTAGTCCGACGGGTAGCGGGTGCTGGTGAACAGCATCCGGTCAAGACGGATGCGACCGGTCGCGTGGTCGACCTCGTACTTGTTGCGCTGCCCCTTCGGGATCTCGATGGTGACGTCGAACTCCACGGTGCAGCTCCTCCAGGGGTTTGGGTGAGCCCCTAGTGTCCCGTACGGCGTAACCGGGCAGTGGCCCGGGCGGGTGTGGCGCAGGCCACGTCCGGGCGCGGGACCAGGAGGACGGGCCGTGCGCAGGTGGTGGGTCGCCGGCCTGGGGCTGGTGGTGCTGCTCGCCGGGGTGACCGGGGCGACCGTCCTGCGGGACACCGGCGCGCAGCTGCCGGGCAGCTCCTCCTCGCCGCAGCCGAGTCCGGAGCCGTCCCGCACACCGCTGCTCGCGCCCGCGTCGGCCACGGCTCGCGTGCCCACCGCCGCCGGGCTGCGGGCCGCGCTGGCCACGGCGCTCAAGGACCCGGCCCTCGGCCGCCGGCTGGCGCTGTCGGTGCGGGACGCCAGCACCGGCCGGACCCTGCTCGAGATCCGCGCCACCGCATCCGTGACGCCGGCCTCCACCGCGAAGATCGTCACGGCGCTGGCCGCCCTCACGGTCCTGCGGCCCGACGCCCGTCTGACCACTCGGGTGCTGCGGGGCGCGCCGGGCGACGTGGTGCTCGTCGGCGGCGGTGACCCGCTGCTCGCCGGCCGCTGGACGACGCCCGGCTTCCCGGCGCGGGCCCGGCTCGCCGACCTGGCGGCCCAGCTCAAGGGGGTTGCCGTACGCCGGGTGGTCGTGGACGACGGGTTGTTCACCGGCCCGCGCCTCGGCCCGGGCTGGAAGCCCGGCTACGTCACCCACGGCGACGTGGCGCCCGTGAGCGCGCTGGCCGCCGACGGCGGCCGCACCTCGACCCGTAGGAGCACCCCGCGTACGCAGGACCCGGCGCTCGAGGCCGGCCGGCAGCTCGCCGCGCTGCTGAAGGCGCGCGCGGTCGTCCGCGGGGCGGCTCCCGCCGGTGCGACCGAGCTGGCGCACGTCGAGTCGGCCCCGGTCAGCGACCTCGTCGAGGCGATGCTGACCCGCAGCGACAACGACGTCGCCGAGGCGCTCGGCCGGCACGTCGCGCTGGCGTCCGGCGAGCCGGCGACCTTCACCGGCGCCGCCGCCGCCCTGGGCAAGGCGCTCGGGCCGCTGCTCGCCGAGGCCGGCCTGACTCCGGCCGCCGTCACGCTGGTCGATGCCAGCGGGCTGTCGGTGCTGAGCCGGCTGCAGCCCACCGCCCTCACCCGGCTGCTGGCGCTGGTCGGCCAGGACCCGCGCTACGCCGCCGTGCTGACCGGGCTGCCGGTCGGCGGCTTCGACGGCACCCTCGCCAAGCGCTACCGGACCGGCCCGGCTGCGGCCGCGGCTGGCAGCGTCCGCGCCAAGACCGGCACCCTGAACGGCGTCAGCGCCCTGGCCGGCCTGGTGCGCACCCGTGACGGCCGGCTGCTGGCGTTCGACGCCACCGCCGACGGGGTGTCCCTGACCGGCACGCTGCAGGCCCAGGCCGCCCTGGACCGGCTCGCGGCCCGGCTGGCGGCCTGCGGCTGCACGTAACCTCGCAGGATGGGAGTCGTCGACACCGACCTGGCCGCCCTGGTGGCCGCCCGTCTCGCCCCCGCAGGGCCGTCGCTGAGCCTCGGGGAGGCCGCCGACGTGGTGGTGATGCTCCGCGACCTCACCGACCAGGCCGAGGAGCACGTCCGGGCCGTCACCGGGCTGCACGGCGTCGTCGGTCCCGCGACGGTGGTGGACCGGCCCGGCTGGGCGCAGGCCAACGCCGAGGGCTTCAACGTCGTGCTGGCGCCGCTCGAGCAGACCCTGCTCGCCAAGCAGAACCGGGTCGGCGCCGCGGTCACCGCCAAGGTCAGCGCCGTGCAGATGGGCACGATCTTGTCGTGGCTGTCGAGCAAGGTGCTCGGCCAGTACGAGGCCTTCCAGCCGGCCGGCCAGGCGGGCCGGCTGCTGCTGGTGGCGCCGAACATCGTCGAGACCGAGCGCAAGCTCGACGTCGACCCGCACGACTTCCGGCTCTGGGTCGCCCTGCACGAGGTCACCCACCGCACCCAGTTCACGGCCGTCGACTGGCTGCACGACCATGTCCGGTCCGAGGTGTCGGCGCTGCTGTCAGCCTCCAGGCTCGACGACCCGGACGCGCTGCTGCAGCGGCTCAAGCAGGTGGCCGCAGCGCCGCGCGGCGGGTCCCTGGTCGAGATGCTGCAGACCCCCGAGCAGCGGGAGGTGATGGACCGGGTCACCGCCTTCATGTCGCTGCTGGAGGGCCACGCCGAGCACGTGATGGACGGCGTCGGGCCTGCGGTGGTGCCGACCGTGCAGCACATCCGTGACCGCTTCCAGGAGCGCCGCCGCGAGCGCGGCGGCCCGCTGGAGCGGGTGCTGCGCCGGCTGCTGGGGCTGGACCTCAAGGCCCTGCAGTACGCCGAGGGCTCGGCGTTCGTGAAGGCGGTCGTGGACGACGTCGGCATGGCCGGCTTCAACCGGGTCTGGGAGTCGCCCGCGACGCTGCCCACCCGGGCCGAGATCAAGGCCCCCCTCGACTGGGTCGAGCGCGTCCACGGGACCGCGGCCTCGGCATGACCGGGCCGCCGGCGGCGACCGCGGCCGTCCGTCTGGCCGTACGGCGGTCCCTGACCGACGTCGCCGGGCCGGTGACCGCGGCCGTCAGCGGCGGGGCCGACTCGCTCGC
>JAOPVD010000001.1 GCA_025966295.1 Frankiales bacterium
CACATCAGCAAGCTGGGCAACGGCAAGCGCGTCGGCAAGGTCGAGGACGTCGTCAACGTCGGCGACAAGCTGCAGGTCGAGATCACCGAGATCGACCAGCGCGGCAAGATCAGCCTGACGCCGGTCCAGAACGACGCCGAGGCTGCTGAGCCCGCCGCGGCGGAGTAGCTGCTTTGACGCGCAGGCCCCCGACAGGATCGCGCAAGACGGTCCTGCCCGGGGGCCTGCGCGTCGTCACGGAGGCGGTGCCCGGGGTCCGGAGCGCCGCCTTCGGCGTCTGGGTGGGCGTCGGCTCGCGGGACGAGGCGCTGCCCGAGCACGGCGCCTCGCACTTCCTCGAGCACCTGCTGTTCAAGGGCACCCGCAAGCGCGACGCCCTGGAGATCGCGGTCGTCATGGACGCGGTCGGCGGTGAGCTGAACGCGTTCACCGCCAAGGAGTACACCTGCTACTACGCCCGGGTGCTGGACACCGACCTGCCGCTGGCGGTCGACGTGGTCAGCGACCTGGTGACCAGCGCCCTGGTGGCGCCGGACGACGTCGCCTCCGAGCGCGGCGTCATCCTGGAAGAGATCTCGATGCACGACGACGACCCCGGTGACGTCGTCCACGACGCGTTCGCCGAGGCGCTGTACGGCGGGCACCCGCTGGGGCGGCCCGTCATCGGCACCGTCGACAGCATCGAGGCGCTGACCGCGGACGCGATCGCCGGCTACTACCGCAGCCGCTACCAGGGGCCGCAGATGGTGGTCAGCGTCGCCGGCAACGTCGACCACGACGCCGTCGTACGGCTGGTGGAGCAGGCCTTCCCTGGGCTGGCCCCGGCGAGCCCGGCGCCGCTGCGGCCCTGGGCACCGCCGCCGGCGCTGTCCGGCACGGTGGTGGAGGACCGGCCCACCGAGCAGGCGCACCTGGTGCTCGGCACCCACGGCCTGGCCCGCGACGACGAGCGCCGCTACGCGCTGTCGGTGCTCAACAACGCCCTCGGCGGCGGCATGAGCAGCCGGCTGTTCCAGGAGGTGCGCGAGAAGCGCGGCCTGGCCTACAGCGTCTACAGCTACTCCAGCCACCACCACGACACCGGCATGTTCGGCATCTACGCCGGCTGCTCGCCCAACCGGGTCGACCAGGTGCTGCAGCTGTGCCGCGAGGAGCTCGCGTCGGCGGCCGACAAGGGCCTCACCGACGAGGAGATCGCCCGGGCCCAGGGCCAGATGCGCGGCTCGCTGGTGCTCGGCCTGGAGGACACCGGCTCGCAGATGAGCCGCATCGGCAAGGCCGAGCTGGTGCACGGCGAGGTGCTGCCCGTCGATGAGCTGCTGGCCCGGATCGACGCGGTCACCCCCGACGACGTGCGGGCCATCGCCGACGACGTGCTCCGCCGACCGCTCTCCCTGGGCATCATCGGCCCGTTCCCCGACCGCGACTTCGCAGAGGTGCTCACATGACGACAGTGGCCGTGTTCGGTGGCAAGGGCCGGATGGGCTCCGAGGCGGCGCGGGCGGTCACCGCCGCCCCCGACCTCGACCTCGGCCCGGTGTACGACGTGGGCGACCCGGTCGACCTGTCCGGGGTGGACGTGGCCGTCGACTTCACGCACCCGTCCGCCGTGATGGCCAACCTCAAGGCCTGCATCGACGCCGGCGTGCACGCGGTCGTCGGCACCACCGGCTTCGACGAGGAGCGGCTCGCGCAGGTCCGCGGCTGGCTGGAGGGCACCTCGGTCGGGGTGCTGATCGCGCCCAACTTCGGGGTCGCCGCGGTGCTGATGATGCGCTTCGCCGCGCAGGCGGCCCGCTTCTTCGACTCCGCCGAGATCGTCGAGCTGCACCACCCCGGCAAGGCCGATGCGCCGTCCGGCACCGCCCGCCGGACCGCCGAGCTGATCGGCCAGGCGCGGGTCGGGCTGCCGGCGATGCCCGACGCCACCTCGCAGGAGCTCGAGGGCGCCCGCGGGGCGCTGGTCGACGGCGTGCGGGTGCACGCGGTGCGGCTGGCCGGGCTGGTCGCCCACCAGGAGGTGCTGCTCGGCGGCGAGGGGGAGACCCTGACGCTCCGGCACGACTCCTACGACCGGGCCTCGTTCATGCCCGGCGTGCTGCTCGGGGTCCGGCAGATCGGGTCCCGCCCCGGCCTGACGGTGGGCCTGGAAGCCCTGCTCGACCTGTGAAGGCCCGCACCAGCGCCGTCCTCGTCGTCGGGGCGACCGGGGTGCTCGGCGCCTACATGCTGGTCCGCGCGGCCGACCTGTTCGCGACGGGCAGCCTCAAGGGCATCCTGCTGGGCGTCGGCGTCGTGCTGCTCGTCCTGCTCGGCGGGCTGCTGGTCGCCGGCGAGGTGCGGCTCGGTGCCGCCTCGCAGCGGCTCGGGCAGCGGCTGTACGCCGAGGGCTTCACCGAGCAGGACATGCCCCGCACCCCGAGCGGTCGGGTGGACCGGGACGCGGCCGACGCGCTGTTCGCGGTCCGCAAGGAGGAGGCCGAGGCCGCGCCGGAGGACTGGCGGGTCTGGTTCAAGCTGGCGATCGCCTACGACGCGGCCCACGACCCCCAGCGCGGCCGCCGCGCGATGCGCCAGGCCGTCGCCCTGGAGAAGCTCGACCGCTGACCCACCCTTGCTGACCCACCCTTGCGTCATCGGAACTGCCCCGGACAGCTGGCGCCCCGGTGATGACGCAAGCGCAGTGCCCCTCGCTTGCGTCATCACAACTGCCCCTGACAGCTGGCGCCCCGGTGATGACGCAAGCGGGGGAGGGGGGCGGCTCGGGGGGGCTCGGGGGGCCCGGCGGGCTCAGGGGGCGGCGGTGAGGTCGGTGTGGAGGCGGCGCTGGTGGACGACGCGCGGGCCGGTGTCGAGGCCCCGGCCCAGGCCGTCGGGGCCCCAGCCGGCCGACTGCAGGAACCCGGTCGTGACGGCGTCGCTCTCGAAGGCCCAGGTCACGCCGAGCGCGGTGCCGTCGGTGCGCCAGTGGTCGACGGTCGCGGCCAGCAGCCGGGAGCCGTGGCCGCGCCGGCCCCAGCGCGGCTCGACGAGCAGCGCCGTGATCTCCGAGGTGGTGGCGGCGTCGAGGTCCTCGTCGGTGGCCGGCGCGCTGGCCGCGAAGCCGACCAGCTCGGCGCCCTCGAGCGCGACCAGCAGGCGGTGCCGCGGCGACGGCGGTACCTCGACCGCGTGCAGCCACACCGCGGCGACCTGCTCCAGCGGCAGCTCGAGGGCCTCGGCGGGGAGGAGCTCGCCGTACGCGGTCCGCCAGGTCGAGAGCTGCACCCGGGCGACCAGCTCGGCGTCCTCGGGCCGTGCCGGCCGCACGCTGACGTCTGCCACCCGGCCAGGCTAGGCGGTGCTCTGAGCACGCTCTGACGGGGCCGGCTGACAGGATGCCGTCCGTGCAGGACCTCTCGCTGCGGACCGCCCGCCGGATCGCGCTGGCCGCGCAGGGCTTCACCGACCCGCTGCCGACCGGCAGCGTCGACGCCCGGCACCTGCGCCGCGTGCTGGCCCGCACCGGCGTGCTGCAGATCGACTCGGTCAACGTCTTCGCCCGGGCCCAGCTGCTGCCGGCCTTCAGCCGCCTCGGACCGTGGCCGACGCCGCTGCTCGACGACCTGGCGTTCCGCCGGCGCGAGCTGTTCGAGTACTGGGGCCACGAGGCGTCGTACCTGCCGGTGGGGCTGCAGCCGCTGCTGCGCTGGCGGATGGCTCGGGCGGAGGCGATGGAGGAGGGCTGGGGCGGGGTGGTGCGGGTCTTCCGGGAGCGCCCCGAGTTCGTGCAGTCCCTGCTGAAGCGGGTCGAGGCGGAGGGCCCGGTCGGCGCCGGCGCGCTCCGCGAGGCGCGCCCGGACAACGGTCCCTGGTGGGGCTGGGACGACGTCAAGCGCGGCCTGGAGTACCTGTTCTGGTCCGGCCGGATCAGCACCGCCCGCCGCACGCCGGGCTTCGAGCGCCTGTACGACGTCACCGAGCGGGTGCTGCCCGCGGACGTGCTCGCGCTGTCCACGCCGTCCCGGGAGGACGCGCAGCGCGAGCTGGTGCGGCTCGCGGCCCGGGCGCACGGGGTCGGCACCGAGCGCGACCTGCGCGACTACTTCCGGCTGCGGCCGGACGAGGGCCGCGCCGCGGTGGCCGCGCTCGTCGAGGACGGCGCCCTGGCGCCGGTGCGGGTCGAGGGCTGGCGGGACGTGGCCTACCTGTCGCCGGGGGTGGCGGTGCCGCGCCGGGTGCGCCGCTCGGCGCTGCTCTCGCCCTTCGACCCGCTGGTGTGGGAGCGCTCGCGCACCTCGCGGCTGTGGGGCGTGGACTACCGCCTCGAGATCTACGTGCCGGCACCGAAGCGGGTCTACGGCTACTACTGCCTGCTGTTCCTGCACGACGAGGCGATCCGGGCCCGCGTCGACCTCAAGGCCGACCGCAAGGACGGTGTGCTGCGGGTGCTCGCGTCCTGGCTGGAGCCCGGCGCCGTGCCCGCCGGCACCGCCGAGGCGCTGGCGGCCGAGCTCCGGCGGGCGGCGGCCTGGCAGGGGCTGTCGGCGGTCGTGGTGGAGGACCGCGGCGACCTGGCCGGCGCGCTGGCCGCGGCGGTCGCGGCCTGACGCGGTCAGGTCAGAGCTTGGCCGCCCAGACCCCGCGGCCGTGCGTGGCGGCGTAGACCAGCCGCTTCACCGGGTCGACCGTCAGGCCGTAGACGGCCACGATCGGCAGGCCCGGCACGGCTGCCCAGGAGCCGCCGGCCTTCGGGTTCGCCTGCGCCAGCACCCCGAAGTCGGTGCCCAGGTAGGCCGTGCCCGAGCTCGGGTCGAGCGCGACCCCGGTGATCGGCAGGTCACCGAGGTCCCCGGACAGGTCGGTGAAGGTCGCCGTCCCGGCCGGGCTGACGCGCACGTCGAAGACGTGCCCGGGCGTGGTCGGGTCGTACGCGTCGTAACCGGAGTACGTGACGAGCGCGTGGCTGCTGTCCTTCGGGTCGACCGCGATGCCGCTGACGAACCGGTGCGGTGTCGCGTTGCTGTCGAGCCGGGTGAACGACACCGCCGCCGGGTCGGCCGCGTCGGCGTTGCGGGTCAAGAACAGCCGGCCGCGCCGGTTGCCGACCCACATCGTCCCGTCGTCCCGGGCGCTGCGGGTGATGGCCACGACGTAGTCGCCGACCCGCTTGTCCGCGCCGAACCCGGTGCCGGTCAGGTCCTGGCCGAGCGGCACCCAGTCACCGCACGGGAACGCCGGGTTGAAGTCGCCCGTGAACTCGTTGCAGTGCTTTTCCAGGTAGGCCTGGTCACCGCCGTGGTCGGTGGTCCGCCAGACGTGCTGGAGGCCGTCGAAGGCGGTGCCGCCCTTGCGTGGGTCGGCGAGGAACGGGGTGTAGAACGACGCCGCCTCACCGCTCGCGAGCAGCGGGTCGCTGATCCAGTTCCACCCGAGCGGGTCGGTGTCGCGGAAGTTCACGTCGTGCTGCGGGGCGTAGTACGAGTGGTAGAGGATCTTGCTGCTCGTGGCGTCGAAGCCGGACTGGCCGCCGTCGCCGCCGACGCTCTCGAACGCGTCGCCGCCCTTGCGGTCGAACGCCCAGGTGCCGTTGTCCTGGGTGCCGCCGAGCAGGTCGCCGCCGCTGGGCGAGACCGAGACGCTCTGGAACTGCAGGGTCTCCAGGCCCCGGTTGATGGCGGTGTTGCGCACCGGCACGGCCGACAGCCAGGCCTTGCAGTCGAGCAGCTGGATCACCGTCAGGCCGCGGCTGTTGCAGTCGGCCGACCGGTCGGCGAAGCCGCCGGAGATCCGGTTGATGCCGCCGTCGCTGGCCAGGAGCACGGTGCCGCCGGCGAAGGCGATGGCGTGCTGGTCGGGGTGCAGGCCGTGGCCGAAGGTGTCGTTGGTCATGTCGGTGAACGACCGGCCGGCGTCGACCGACCGCTGCACCGCGCGTCCGTTGCTGGACGGGGTGGGGGTGAAGATCTCCTGGTACTGCATCTGGCCGCCGAGGTAGACGGTGTCCGGCTGGCCGTCCGGCGAGGCCACCGGCATGTCGTAGGAGCACTGGTCGCTGCAGTACCGGTAGGAGGCGAAGGCGCCGGGGTCGAGCGGGTCCGGGGACGACAGCGTCACGAAGGTGGGCGTCGCGGCCCGGGCGTCGTCGGTGCGCAGCAGGCCGGAGTCGCCGTCCGGCGCGCCCATGGCGTCACCGACGTAGATCCGGGTCTGCCTGCTCGGGAGGGCGACCGCGTCGAACTCGGTGCGGGCGATGGACGACAGCGTCACGTCGCCGGCACCCGGCGTGGTCCAGATCCGGTCCCACGTGCCGCCGCCGGTACGGCGGTAGAGGCCGTAGTCGCTGAAGCTGGCGTAGTAGGTGGTGGCGTCCACCGGGTCCTGCTCGATGCGGGTCACGCCGCCCCGGAAGAAGTCGCTGCCGTTGGGGGTGCCGGGCGCCACCGGGTCGGAGCTCTCGGCGTGCGACAGCGCCCAGGTCTTGCCGCCGTCGACCGTCTCGTAGAGGCCGACCAGGGTGCTGCCCGGCGGGGTGAAGCGGCCGCCGTTGACCGCGGACGAGCCGTGCCGGGCGACGGCGGTGCCGACGAGCAGGTGCCTGCTGCTCCTGCTGTCCACGACGACCGTGGCGATCGAGCGGCCGACCGGGAAGTCGGTGCCGTTGGGCAGCAGCGTCGGGACCCGGCTGAAGGTGAGCCCCCCGTCCCGGGAGGCGAACAGGCCGGTGCCGGCCTCGCTGTCGCTGGAGCCGTTGGGCTCGCCGGTCCCGGCGTAGATGGTGCGGCCGGCGCGGGTCAGCGAGCCGATGGCGTTGGAGGTGATGCCGGCGCCGACCGGGCGCCAGGTCGGCTTGCTCGCCAGGGCGTTGGTGGTGCGCCAGATGCCGCCGCCGGCGGTGCCGGCCAGGACGACGCACTCGTCGCTGTCGCAGCCCGGCAGCGGCAGCAGCGCGGTGGCCCGGCCGGAGACGTTGGAGGGCACGCCGGTGTAGGTCACCGGTCCGGGTACCCGGCCGCTGTCGGGCCCGACCTGGCTGAAGCCCTTGCTGCTCTTGCCCTTGCGGGCGTAGGCGGCGCGGGCCTGGGAGGCCTGGCTCGCGGCCACCGCCGAGGCCGGGTAGGCCCGGGCCTCGTACTCCTCCTGGGCCGGGCCGCGGCTCGCCTCGCCGCCGCCGTGCAGCTTCTCGACCATGGTCGACAGGGCCGCGGCGCGCCGGTTGAGGTGACCGCCACCGGCCAGCGCGGACAGCGTCGGGGCACCGAGGCCGAGTCCCCGCACGCCTCCGGTCGAGGCCGGCGCGGCGGTCGGTGTGCCGGGCGCGGCGTTTGCCAGCCCGGCGGTGACGAGGGCCAGCGACGCGGTGCCCGCGAGCAGAGCGCGACGACGACGGGTGGAAGGACGGAGGGACATCGAACCTCCTGGAGGAGATATCGCCCGAAGCGGACGCCCGGTGACCGTAGAGCCGGGCGGCCCCCCCGGCCAGAGCTGAATCGGGAAATCTGTCGGCCCGGAGTCAACCGGGGGCCGGTCAGAAGGCGTCCGGCTCCAGCAGCTCCTCGACCCAGGCCGGCGCCGCCTCGGCGTGCTCGCCCGGGTCGACCCCTTGGAGGGCCCGCAGCCAGGCGGCCGCGCGGCCGACCTTGCCGACCCGGGTGGCGATCAGGGCGTAGTACTCGAGCTCCACCCGGCTGTGCCCGTCCGTCCACGCCTCGAGGTAGGCGTCGCGCAGCCGGACCAGCTCGGGGGCGCCCGGCGCGAGCGACCAGCGGTGCGCGACCGACCGGAGCGTGACGAGCAGCGAGCAGAACGGGTGCGCCAGCGCGGCGTCGCCCCAGTCGAAGATGACGTGGTCGGCGAAGACGTTGCCGTCGTGCAGGTCGTCGTGCTGCACGGTCGGTGTGATGCCGGACCCGGCCAACTCCTCGCACCAGGTCTCGAAGCGGGGCTGCAGCGCCCGCAGCGCCGCGAGCGGTCCGACCGGGAGCTCGCCGAGCAGCCGGTCCAGCAGCGCCGGCATCCGGTCGGGGCGGAGGTCGTCGGCGCCCGGCAGCGGGCGGCCCTCGACCGTGCGCTGCAGCTGGGCGTACTTGGGCAGCGCCTGCTCCCACGCGCCCAGGTCCGGGTCGCGGTCCAGCACGCTGCGCAGCGTCGGCCCGCCGTCGGGCAGCAGCTGCCAGCCGCGGTCGACGTCGACCGCGTCGGGGACGAGCAGGTGCGGGGCGCCGTACTCGGTGAGGGCCTGCACGAGCCCGGCCTCGAAGGCGGTGCCGGGGCCGCCGGCCTTCAGCCAGCGGACGCCGTTGGCGGTCGGGATGCGCAGCGCGGTCGACCACGGGCGCACGTGCGGCTGCGTCACCGGCCCGGTGGGCGCGGCGCCGTGCTCGGCCGCCCAGGCCAGCGCCGCGGCGCGCCAGGCGTCGGAGGTCCACTCCATGACCGCTCATCAGACCACAGGGCGATCGGCGCGGCTCGGGCCCGGCGCCCGGGGCCCCCGGCTACCCTGGTGGTGCCGCTCTTCCCCTCCCGCGGCCCGCTGTCCGCCGTACGGAGAAGCAGTCTTGTCTGAAGGTCCGGCCCTCGCGCCGCTCAAGGTCCAGGTCATCGGCTACACCCCCTTCGAGCCCCCGGTGGACGTGCCGGGGGAGACCGACGTGGACGGCGGCCAGGCGCTCGCCGAGTTCGCCGGCCGGGCCTGCTACCAGAGCTGGAGCAAGCCCAACCCGGCGACGGCCACCAACGCCGGCTACCTGCAGCACATCCTTGAGGTCGGCCACCTGTCGGTGCTCGAGCACGGCTCGGTGAGCTTCTACCTCACCGGCATCAGCCGCTCGCTCACGCACGAGCTGATCCGGCACCGGCACTTCTCCTACAGCCAGCTGTCGCAGCGGTACGTGCCCGAGCGCGACGCCGCGATGGTCGAGCCCGGCGTCATCGCCGACGACCCAGAGCTGCACGCCCTGTTCATGGAGGCGGCCGAGGCCTCCCTGCAGAGCTACACCAAGCTGCTCGAGGGCCTGGAGAAGAAGTTCGCCGACGTCGAGAACGTCACGGCCCGGCGCAAGCAGGCCCGGCAGGCCGCCCGCGCGGTGCTCCCGAACGCCACCGAGACGCGCATCGTGGTGACCGGCAACTACCGGGCGATGCGGCACTTCGTGGCGATGCGGGCCTCCGAGCACGCCGACGTCGAGATCCGTGAGCTGGCCATCGCGATGCTGCGCGAGCTGCAGCGGGTGGCCCCGAACGCCTTCTCCGACTTCGTCATCGCGCGACTCAGCGACGGCACCGAGGTTGCGTCCAGCCCGCTGGTGGGCGAGGGCTGAGCCGGGACAAGATGGTCACATCGGGCCATGGCGCCCAGGTGCACTAGAACCGCATTCTTCCCGAGTGCCCCTGACCCGGACGCAGCTGCCGACCCCCCGCGCCAGTGGCTCCGGGCTGCCCGATCTGGGCGCCGAGCTGGCTTGCGGCGGCGACGCCCTCAGCGTCCGCTACCAGCCGCAGGTCGAGCTCGTGACCGGCCGCGTCACCGCGGTCGAGGCCGTCCCCTACTGGCAGCACCCGGAGCACGGCGAGCTGGCCCTCGGTGACCTGACCGGCGTGGAGCCGGCGCTGCTCGCCGCCGCCGGCGAGCAGCTGCTGGCCCGGGCCGTCGGCCAGGTGGTGGCCTGGCGCGCGCTGCCCGGTCGGTCGGACCTGCAGCTCTCGCTCGGGCTCAGCGACGTCGAGCTGCGGCGGCCGGAGCGGCTGCTGTCCGTGCTGCACGGCGCCGGGCTGCCGGCCCACGCCCTGGTCGTGGGCGTGCTCGAGGATGTGGTCTCCCACAAGGGCGCGGTCGCGGCGCTGGAGGCCTTCGTGAGCGCGGGCGTGCAGCTCGCGCTCGACCGCTTCGGCACCGGCGCGGCGTCCCTGCACCACCTGCGCGCGCTGCCGGTCTCGGTGCTGCGGGTGGACGCCAGCTTCGTCGCCGGCCTCGGCAGCAACCCCCGCGACGAGGCGATCGTGCGGGCCCTGACGGCGCTGACCGCCGACCTGGGCGCCCGCTGCCTCGCCGACGGGGTCGCGGTGGACCGGCAGCTGGCCTGGCTGGTGGACAACGAGGTGCCGCTGGGCCAGGGCCCGCTGCTGCACCGGTCGCGCAGCGCGCCGGACCTGACCGCCCTGCTGCGCGAAGTCGGCTGAGACCTCACGGCTGCCTGGAACACCGCCGGGTAGCCTCCGGGTCATGACCTCGACCCCCTTCGGCCGCGTGCTGACCGCCATGGTCACGCCGCTCACCGCCGACGGTGCGCTCGACCTCGCGCGGGCGGCCGAGCTGGCCGACCGGCTCGTCTCCCAGGGCAACGACGGGCTCGTCGTGTCCGGCACCACCGGGGAGGCGCCCACCACCAGCCGCGAGGAGAAGGCGGACCTGCTCCGCGCCGTCGTCGACGCGGTCGGCGGCCGGGCGCACGTCCTGGCCGGCGTCGGCAGCAACGACACCGCGCACTCCGTGGAGCTCGCCCGCGACGCCGAGAAGGCGGGCGTCACCGGGCTGCTGTCGGTCACGCCCTACTACTCCAAGCCGCCGCAGTCCGGCATCGTCGCGCACAGCCTGGAGATCGCCGAGGCGACCGCGCTGCCGGTGATGCTCTACGACATCCCGCACCGGACCGGGGTGGCCCTCGCGCACCGGACGCTGCTCGAGCTCGGTCGGCACCCGCAGGTCGTCGCGGTCAAGGACGCCAAGGACGACCTGGCGGCCACATCGCGCCTGCTCGCCGAGAGCGACCTCGCGGTCTACTCCGGCACCGACGCCCTCAACCTGCCGCTGCTGTCCCTCGGCGCGGTCGGCCTGGTGAGCGTGGTCAGCCACATCGTCACGCCGCAGCTCGTCGAGCTCCTGAACGCCTGGGAGGCCCGCGACGTGGCCCGCGCGCAGGCCCTCAACCTCCAGCTCCAGCCCGTCTACACCGGACTGTTCCGGACCCAAGGAGTCATCTTGACGAAGGCGGCGCTCCAGCTGCTCGGGTTCCCGGTCGGCCCCGTGCGGCTGCCCCTCGTGGACGCCACGGTCGACGAGGTCGTCACCCTGCGCGAGGACCTCCGCCGGGCCGGGGTGCTCGCGTGAGCCACCCCCACCCCGAGCTCGGTGCGCCCCCGCCCCTGCCGGCGGGCGGGCTGCGCGTCGTCGCGCTTGGCGGCCTGGGCGAGATCGGCCGCAACATGACGGTCTTCGAGTACGACGGGTCCTTGCTCGTCGTCGACTGCGGGGTGCTGTTCCCGGAGACCGAGCAGCCCGGCGTGGACCTGATCCTGCCGGACTTCAGCTACATCCGGGACCGGCTCGACGACATCGTGGCGGTGGTGCTGACGCACGGCCACGAGGACCACGTCGGTGCCGTGCCCTACCTGCTCCGCGAGCGCGGCAACATCCCGATCATCGGCAGCCGCTTCACGCTGGCGCTGCTGCAGGCCAAGCTCAAAGAGCACCGGATCGTGCCGAAGGTCGATCAGGTCGCGGAGGGCGAGCGCCGTACCGTCGGCCCCTTCGACCTCGAGTTCTTCGCGGTCAACCACTCCATCCCGGACGCCCTGGCCGTCGCCATCCGCACCGACGCCGGCCTGGTCCTGCACACCGGTGACTTCAAGATGGACCAGCTGCCGCTGGACGGCCGGCTCACCGACCTGGGCGGCTTCGCCCGTCTCGGCGGCGAGGGCGTCGACCTGCTGCTGTCGGACTCCACCAACGCCGAGGTCCCCGGCTTCGTGACCTCCGAGCGCGAGATCGGCCCGGTCCTCGACGAAGTGGTCCGCACCGCCACCCGCCGGGTCATCGTCGCCTGCTTCGCCTCCCACGTGCACCGCGTCCAGCAGGTGCTCGACGCGGCCGAGCACCACGGCCGCAAGGTGGCCTTCGTCGGCCGCTCGATGGTGCGCAACATGGGCGTCGCCTCCGACCTGGGGCTGCTGCGCATCCCCGCCGGCATCGTCGTCGAGATGCGGGACATCGAGAAGCTCGAGGCCAACAAGGTCGTGCTCATCTCCACCGGCTCGCAGGGCGAGCCGCTGTCGGCGCTGTCTCGGATGGCACGACGACAATGGCCAGCAGCAGAAATGGGAAGGCCAGCGCCGCGTCGGTGACGCGCATGAGAACTGTGTCGATCGCCCCGCCCGAGTATCCGGCAGCCATGGCGACCAGTACGCCAACGGTACCGG
>JAOPVD010000129.1 GCA_025966295.1 Frankiales bacterium
GAGGCCAGCTCGCCCTCGAGCCGGACCAGCCGCACCCCGTCGGACTCCAGCCAGCGCAGCACGCAGCCGACCTCCTCGGCGGTCGCGGCCGGCAGCGGCCCCGGCCCGGGCAGCACGGTCTCAGCGGTCGCGACGAGAGCGTCGACGTACGGCCCCGGGTGCGCGCCGCGGGGGATCACGCCGGCGGCCGCGAGCCGGCCGTGCCGGACCACCGACACCTCCCAGCCGAGGTCGGCCGTCGGGCGGGCGGCCACCAGCTCGGGGACGGAGGTCAGCGCCACGATCCGCTGCAGCGACGCCACCGACCGGACCAGCGCTGCCAGCCGGTCGCGCTGGAAGGCCGCGTCCTCGTAGCGCTGATCGGCTGCCAGCTCGGCGATCCGGGTGGTCAGCCGCTCCACCACCGCCGAGGCGTCAGCCCGCACGAGGGTCCGGAAGGCGTCGGCGTGCCGGGCGTAGAGCTCGACCGACTCGCCCTGCTCCGGGCCCAGGCAGGGCGCGCCGCAGCGGCCCATCTCGGCGAGCACGCAGGCCGTCGACGGGGTGCGGATGAACAGCCGTTTGCTGCACTGCCGCAGCGGGATCGCCTCGTGCACCGCGGCGACGACCAGCTCCGCGGTGCGGCTGCTGGAGAACGGTCCCAGGTAGGCCGCGCCGTCGTCGGCCACCTTGCGCACCAGCGACAGCCGCGGGAACGGCTCGGCCGTCAGCTTCACCCAGGAGACCTTCTCGGGGAACTTGGAGCGGCGGTTGTAGCGCGGCCGGTGCTCGGCGATCAGCCGCAGCTCACGCACCTCGGCCTCCAGCTCGGTGGCGCACACCACCGGGTCCACCCGCTCGGCGAGGCCGACCATCTCCGCCATCCGGGTGCGCATCTCCGAGGCCGTGAAGTAGGTGCGCACCCGGGCCTTCAGGTCGCGGGACTTGCCGACGTACAGCACCCGGTCCTGGGCGTCCTTGAACAGGTAGACGCCCGGGGCGTGCGGGAGCGGGTCGGCGAGGTGCCGCTTGCGGCGCTGCTGCGGGGTGACCTGCGCGGAGAAGGTGGTGAGCTCCTCGAGCGAGTGCACGCCGAGGTTGCCGAGCCGCCCGATCAGGCCGTGCAGCACATCGACGGTCGCCCGGGCGTCGTGCAGCGCCCGGTGGTCCGGCGTGGTGCTGGTGCGGAACAGCCGGGACAGCGAGGACAGCTTGCAGTCCGGCGCCTCGTCGCGGGTCAGCACCCGGCGCGCCAGCCGGGCGGTGTCCAGCGACGGGGGAGCGGGCCAGCGCAGCCCCAGCCCCTCGCAGCCGGCCCGCAGGAAGCCCAGGTCGAACGGCGCGTTGTGCGCCACCACCACGGTGTCGCGCATGAACTCCAAGAACGCGGGCAGCACCTCCCCCAGCCGGGGGGCGCCCGCGACCATCGCGTCGGTGATCCCGGTGAGCACGGCGATGAAGGGCGGGATGGCCTGCGCCGGGTTGACCAGGGTCTGGAACTCGCCGAGCACCTCGCCCCCGCGGACCTTGACCGCTCCGATCTCGGTGATGGCGCAGTCGCGGTGCGAGCCGCCGGTCGTCTCCA
The DNA here is from genome assembly GCA_025966295.1 of Frankiales bacterium. Classification (GTDB taxonomy): domain Bacteria; phylum Actinomycetota; class Actinomycetes; order Mycobacteriales; family SCTD01; genus RYN-111. Next base: position 1,565 of record JAOPVD010000129.1, read on the forward strand.
GGTCGACGACGACGAACGTGGTGTCCCGCAGTGGGGTCCCCAGCTCGTCGAACGTCCCCTGCACCAGCACGTCACGAACGCTAGGGGCCCGGTCCGACAGGCGGCCCCGCGACGCGCCGCTTAGGGTCGAAGGAGGAGGTGCGGATGGCACGCAAGGGCCTTCGCGGGCAGCGGCTCGTGACGGCGGTGATCGGCGTGCTGGCGCTCTCCACCCTGACGACCGGCCTGGCCAACGTCGACAGCGCGGACAGCAGCCCGTCGGTGCGGACCGTCGACGAGACCGTCACGGTGCCGGGCGGGCCGACCTACCCGCGGCCGGTGCGGCTCCGCACGACGCTGTACCTGCCGAGCAGCGCCACCCCGACCCGGCCGGCGCCGGCGGTCATCGTGTCGCCCGGCTTCGGGCAGACCAAGGAGTCGGTCCGGGTCGAGGCCCGCGACCTGGCCACGCGCGGCTACGTCGTGCTGGCCTGGACGATGCGCGGCTTCAACAACCCGCTCGGCGCCGACAACGGGAAGATCGCGCTCGACGCGCCCGACACCGAGGTCGCCGACGTGCGCCGGCTCATCGACCGGCTGGCGCAGCGCCCGGACGTCCTGCAGGATGGCAGCGGCGACCCGCGGGTCGCCCTCATCGGGGCGTCGTACGGCGGCGGCGTGTCGCTGCTGGGGGCCGCCTACGACCGCCGGGTGGACGCCATCGTGCCGGTCATCACCTGGCACGACCTGGCTTCGGCGCTGGTGCCGGGCGGCGTCTTCAAGGCGCAGTACGCCGCGGTCTTCTTCGCCGGTGCCGGCAGCGGCTGCGGGTTGTTCGCCCAGCGGGTCTGCCAGACCTACAACCGCATCGCGCAGACCGGCCGCGCGACCCCCGCGGACCTCAAGCTGCTGGAGTTCTCGAGCGTCTCCTCCGTGATCGACCGGCTGCGCGTCCCGACGCTGCTCATCCAGGGCGAGGACGACACGCTGTTCCCGCTGTCGGAGTCGCTGGCGACGGCCACCGCGCTCCACCAGGCCGGCACCCCGGTACAGCTGGCCTGGCTGAAGGGCGGCCACGACAAGCCGTTCGGCAAGGACCGCGAGGCCACCATCCGGTCGCTGACCGCCACCTGGCTGCAGCGCTGGCTGCGCAAGGACACCGCGACCGTGACCGGCCCCGTCTTCCGCTGGGACCGCAGCGCCGGCGACCCCGGTACGGCGGGCAGCCTGCCGCCGCTGCGGGAGGCCGACGTCGTGCGCCTGTCGGGGCAGGCCACCTGGCAGATCACCAACCCGCCGGGCGGCCGGCCGGCCTCGATCAGCTCGGTCCCGGGGGCCGGTGACCTGGCCGCGATCGCGTCCGGGCTGGGCTTCGACATCCCGGGCCAGACCGCGAGGTGGGACTCAGCGGTCCTGGGCTCGACCCGGGAGATGCTGGGCGCCGGCGCGCTGCGCGTCCACGTCCGGTCCACCAGCGGCGAGGCGGTGCTGTTCGCCAAGGTCTCCGACGTCGCGCCGGACGGCAGCGCCACGCTGCCCGGCGGTGAGGTGGCCCCGATCCGGGTCACCGGCGTCGGCGGCCAGGGACGGGACGTGACGATCCCGCTGCCGACGCTCGCCCACGTCTTCCCGTCGGGCAACCGGATCCGGGTGTCGCTGTCCAGCACCGACCTGGGGTACGCCGGTCCGCCCGCGCCGGCGTCGTACACGGTCTCGATCGCACCGGCGACCGCGCTGACGCTGCCGCTGGTGCCGCTCACCGGCGGCAACGGCTACACGTCGCTGGCCGTCGTGAGCGCCCTGCTCGCGGGCCTGGTCCTGCTGCTGGCCGGCGCCATCGTGCTGCGACGGCACCGCCGGTTACCGGACCTCGGCGACGACGGCGTGCCGCCCGTCGTCATCCGCGGGCTGGCCAAGAGCTACGCCGACGGCTTCCGCGCCGTCGACGGTGTCGACCTGACCGTGGAGCGCGGCCAGGTCCTCGGCCTGCTCGGACCGAACGGCGCCGGCAAGACCACCACGCTGCGGATGCTCGCCGGCCTCATCACCCCGACCGAGGGCGAGGTGCAGCTTTTCGGGCGCACGGTGCGCAGCGGCGCGCCGGTGCTGTCGCGGGTCGGGCTGTTCATCGAGGGCCCCGGCCTGCTGCCGCACCTGAGCGGGATGGAGAACCTGCGGCTCTACTGGACCTCCACCGCGCCCTCGATGGACGGCTCGTTCATCGAGGAGGCACTCGAGCTCGCCGGCCTGGGCGACGCAGTGCACCGGCCGGTCCGCACCTACAGCCAGGGCATGCGGCAGCGGCTGGCGATCGCCCAGGCGATGCTGGGCCGCCCCGAGCTGCTCGTGCTCGACGAGCCGACCAACGGCCTCGACCCGCCGCAGATCAAGGCGGTCCGCGAGGCGCTGCAGGCGATCGCGGCCACCGGCCGCACCGTCCTCGTCAGCAGCCACCTGCTGTCGGAGGTGGAGCAGACCTGCTCGCACGTGGCCGTCATGAGCCGCGGGAAGATGGTCGCCCAGGGCACCGTCGACGAGCTGCTCGCCGATGAGGGCATGGTGCGCATCGAGGTCGCCGGCGACGACGTGGACCGGGCCCGTGCGCTGATCGCCGGGCTGCCCGGGGTCGTCTCGGTGGTCCCGGAGGACGGCGCGCTCGTCGTGGAGCTCGGTGGCCTGTCGCGCGCCGAGGTCGTCACCGAGCTGGTCAACGCCGGCGTCGCCGTCCTCGGCGTGGCCAGCCGGCGTCGCCTGGAGGACGTGTTCCTCGAGCTGCTCGGAGGCACGGTGTGATCGGCGTCGAGATGCGGCGGCAGGCCAAGCGCCGTCGGACGCTGTACTCCTTCCTGGCGCTGCTCGCGATCCCGGTCGTGGTGCTCGTCGCGCTGCTCGTCAACGGCGGCCCCGGCGACCGCGGCGGCCAGCCGGAGCTGGTCGACGTGGCCTCGTCCAGTGGGCTGAACTTCGCGCTGTTCATGCTGCTGGCGACCTCGCAGTTCCTGCTGGTCGTCGTGGTGTCGCTGTTCGCCGGCGACGCGGTGGCGTCGGAGGCGCAGTGGGGGTCACTGCGGTACCTGCTGACCCGGCCGATCCCGCGGGCCCGGCTGCTGCGGACCAAGCTGGTCGTGGCGACCCTCTACGCCGCCGCCGCGGTGCTGCTGGTGCCGCTGGCGTCGCTGGCCATGGGCACCCTCGCCTTCGGCTGGTCGGCCGTGCAGACCCCGCTGGCGGGTGCCCTCGGCGTCAACACCGGCCTGTCCCGGCTGGCCCTCGCCACCGGGTACGTCGTCGCGACCATGGCCGTGGTGATCTCGCTGGCGTTCCTGTTCTCGACCCTGACCGACCAGCCGCTGACCGCCGTCGGCGGCGCCGTCGTGCTGGTCGTCGTCAGCGCGATCCTGGACCAGGTGGCCGCCCTCGGCAGCCTGCGGACCGTGCTGCCGACGCACTACTGGCTGGCCTGGCTGGACCTGCTGGTCGACCCGGTGGACACCTCGCAGATGACGACCGGCCTGCTCCAGATGGTGCCGTGGGTGGTCGTGCCGCTGGCGTTGGCGTTCCGCGTGTTCAGCCGCAAGGACGTTCTCAGCTAGGTTGCGCGTGTGCCCGTGCCCCTTCCCGGACCCGACAGCCGCTGGCGGTGCCGCCAGTGCGGCAACCTCACGCGCTTCGACGTGACCCGCACCACCCGTGCCCGCGAGTACGTGCACGTCGACCTCGCCGGCGAGCAGGTCGTCGAGGAGCGCCAGGTCGAGCAGGACGTCATCGAGCACGTCACCTGCCGCTGGTGCTCGTCGGTCGACGCCGTCGAGGTGGTCCCGCGGCCGGGCTCGGAAGCCACCGCGTCCTAGCGGCTGCCATGGACGCGCTGCCGGCGGAGGTCAGGGCCCGGGTCATGGCGCTCGCCAGCGACCGGCTCGGCGCGCTGCCGCCCGACCAGGTGCCGGCGGCGCTGCGCGCCGTCGCCCGCTTCACCCCGGCCAAGCGGCCGCGGGCCGGCGCCGCCGCGCTGGC
>JAOPVD010000130.1 GCA_025966295.1 Frankiales bacterium
GTCCGCCGGCGCGGCCGGGGCACGGTGCGGCCGCGGTGGGGGACTGGACCACCAGCTGGACCGACGCGGCGCACGCGGCCGCGGTCGAGCAGGTCCGGCAGGCGATCGCGCGCGGGGAGGTCTACCAGGCCAACGTGGTCGGGCACCGCTCGGCGCCGTTCACCGGGGACCCGGCGGCGCTGGCCGCGGCCCTGACCCGGCTGCCGGGCGCGGCCTACGGCGGTGCGGTCGGCGGCGCCGGCTGGTCGGTGGCGTCGGCCTCGCCGGAGCAGCTCGTCAAGGTCGTCGGCACCCGGGTCAGCACGGTGCCGATCAAGGGGACCGCGGCCGCCGCGGCGCCGCTGCGCGACAGCGTCAAGGACCGGGCCGAGCACGTCATGATCGTCGACCTCGAGCGCAACGACCTGGCCCGGGTCACCCAGGCCGGTTCGGTCACCGTCGAGCGCCTGTACGACGTACAGCCGTGGGCTGGGCTGTGGCACGCGTCCTCGACGGTGGCCGGCGAGCTGGCGCCGGGCGTCGGCAGCGCCGACGTGCTCCGGGCGCTGCTGCCGGGCGGCTCGGTCACCGGCGCGCCGAAACACGCCGCCTGTCGCCTGCTCGCCGCGCTCGAGCCGGTCGGCCGGGGGCCGGCGATGGGGGCCCTGGGCTTTGTCTGGCCGGGCGGGCTCGACCTCGGCTTGACGATCCGCACGGTGGCCGCGGTCGACGGCCGGGTGCACCTGTGGGCGGGCGGCGGGATCACCTGGGGGAGCGACCCGGCGGCCGAGGTCGCCGAGGCGCACGCCAAGGCGGCCGGCGTACAGCGGGCGCTGGCTCAGGTCCTGCCCTCGTCCTCCTGAGCCCGCTGCAGGGCCGCCGAGCGGTCCGCCCAGTCGGCCTGCAGCACCGTCCAGCCGTCCGCCGCGTAGGCGTCGCAGACCTCGAGGTCGTCGTCGACCACCACCGCGACGGTGCGGCCGGCGGCGAGACCGCGCAGCAGCTGCGGCTTGGCGCGCCGGGCCGGCCGGCGGTCGCCGCTGCGGCGCATCACCAGCCGGCCGTCCGGCAGCCCGTGCTCCTGCAGCCAGCGCTCGGTGTCGGCCCGGCACCCCTCCGGCCGGCCGGTCAGGTACGCCACCTCGCAGTCCCGGGCGGCCTCGACGGCAAGGGCCACGCCCTCCGGATGGACCTCGTCGTGCACCGCGTCGGCGAAGAAGCCGGCCCAGTCCGGCGGCCGGTGCTCCAGGCGGTGCAGCCGGTGCTGCACGTCGGCGAGGACGCCGTCGATGTCGAAGACCGCCAGCGGACGCACGCCCCGACGGTACCGGCGAGCGGTCAGGTGCCGTGTGCGCCCAAGGCCCGGCGGGCGACCCGCTCGATCAACGGCCGATGAGGAGGGTGCCGTGCCGTGAGTTGACATAATGTCGATTATCGGCAATGCGCTGGTCAGCCTGGGGAAGGGGCCAGCTTCCGTGATCCACGGAACGCGCGCCCACGTTCCGGGCACCGAAAGCGCGTCGCCGGTTCCGTGGATCACCGGAAAAGGGTTAGCGCGGGAGGCGGAGGAGCTGGACGGACGGGCTGGCCCAGACCGGGCGCAGCACGACCTTGTCGAGCGCCCGGGAGGCGTCGACCATCAGGCCGCCGCCGACGTAGATCCCGACGTGGTCCGCGGGCGGGCCGTAGACCACCAGGTCGCCGACCCGGGCGTCCTTGAGCGGCACCGGGCGGGCCGCGGCGCTCAGCCCGCGGCGCGTCGCCGGGAGCGTCGCCCCACCGGCGCGCTTCCAGATCGAGCGGACGAACTCGATGTCGCCCAGGGCCGTCGGACCAAGGCCCTTCTTGGCGAGGGCGACCGCGCGCAGCGCGACCGCGGAGCTGCGGCCGGCCTGGGCGGCCGGCAGCCCCTTCAGCGTGGGCCGGCCGGCAGACGTCACGGCCTTGGGCGTACCGGTGCTGACCGGCACGGCGGGCTTGGTGACCGGCTTGGCGGTGGGGCTGGGCGTCGCAACCGGCTTCGGGGCGGTCCACGGCTTGACCGGGACCATGCCCTTGCGGGGCACCCGGCCGAAGCGCAGCGTGCTGCTCTTCCAGACCTTGCGGGTGACGACGCCCTTCTGCGACGAGGACGCGTCGATCATCTGCACGCTCGTCCCGGCGTTGGTGAGGTCCCGGGAGACGACCAGCCCGACGTGGGTGACCGGTTCGCCGTAGAACACCAGGTCGCCGGCCAGCACCTGCTCGGCCGGCAGCGGCACCGCCCAGGCCTGCTGCAGCCGGGAGGTGCGCGGGATGTCCTTGACTCCCCCGACCGTCCGCCAGAGCGTCGAGGTCAGCCCGGAGCAGTCGAACGAGTCGGGTCCAGCGGCGCCCCAGCCGTACGTGGCGCCGAGGTGGGTGCGGGCGGCGGCGACCACAGCGGCGCCGGGGTCCTTGGCCCCGCCTCCCCCGGTGGCGGCGAGCGACACGGCGGCCAGGCCCAGGCAGGCGAGCAGCACGCCCGTCGTGCGCAGCAGCGCGTGGAGCCGATGCACGGCGTTCCTCCTGTGGCCTGTGTGACTGGTGGTACCACTGACACTCGGCAGCGGGCGAGCAAAACCTGAGCCGGACCCGGGACGAAAGCGACATTCCGCGCATTGGCGCCCAGGTCGCCGCACGGGTGTCAAGCAGCCGTGCGGCGTGTCGGCCGGTCAGCCCCGGCGCAGCTCCTGGACCTGCACCCCGGCTGCGACCGCTGCGACCGCGACCAGGGCCGCCCCGGAGGGGACCCGGACCTGGCCG
>JAOPVD010000043.1 GCA_025966295.1 Frankiales bacterium
CCAGCGAGTCCTGGGCGTACTCCGGCGAGTAGAAGATGGCCAGCCAGCCGTCGAACAGCTCGCCGGCGAGCTCGAGGTTCTTCGGGCCGACGGCCGCCAGGTAGGTCGGGATGTGCTCGCGCACCGGGTGCACGGTGAGCTGCAGCGCCTTGCCCGGGCCGTCCGGCAGCGGCAGGACGTAGTGCTGACCGGCGTACTTCACCTTCTGCCGGCTCAGCGCCATGTTGACGATCTCGATGTACTCGCGGGTGCGGGCCAGCGGCTTGTCGAAGCGCACGCCGTGCCAGCCCTCCGACACCTGCGGGCCGGAGACGCCCAGGCCGAGCCGGAAGCGGCCGCCGGACAGGCTGTCCAGGGTCGCCGCGGTCATGGCGGTGTTGGCCGGCGTGCGGCCCGGGATCTGGAAGATGGCGGACCCGATGTCGATCTGGCTGGTCTGCGCGCCGACCCAGGCCAGGATCGACGGGGCGTCGGAGCCGTAGGCCTCCGCCACCCAGGCGACGGAGTAGCCGAGCCGGTCGGCCTCCTTGGCCAGCTCCAGGTTGGCGGCATCGTTGCCCATGCCCCAGTAGCCCATGTTGAGCCCGAGCTTCACTCTGACCTCCACGTCATGACAGTGCTCGGACGGTAGCGTCCGCGCCGTGAAGCAGCGTCACCTGGGCCGCAGCGGCCTGATCGTCTCCCGGCTCGCCCTCGGCACCATGACCTGGGGCGGTGACACCGACGAGGACGACGCCGCCGCCCAGCTGCTCGCCTTCCGCGACGCCGGCGGCACCCTGCTGGACACCGCCAACACCTACGTGCAGGGCGAGAGCGAGAGCGTCGTCGGCCGGCTGCTCAAGGACGTCATCCCGCGCGATGAGGTGGTGCTGGCCACCAAGGCGTACGGCGTGGTGGGCAGCGGGCCGATGGGCCGCGGCACGTCCAGGGGTCACCTGCTGACCGCCCTCGACCAGTCGCTCAAGCGGCTGCAGACCGACTACATCGACCTGTGGCAGCTGCACTCCTGGGACCCGGTCACGCCCTGGGACGAGGCCATGGCCGCGCTGGACTGGGCGGTGCAGTCCGGCCGGGTGCGCTACGCCGGCGTCTCGAACTACAGCGGCTGGCAGCAGGGCGCGACGGCGGCCTGGCAGCGGGCCGTGCCCGGGCGGGCGCCGCTGGTGTCCAACCAGGTCGAGTACTCGCTGCTGCAGCGCGGCATCGAGCGGGAGGTGGTGCCGTCCGCGCTCGACCAGGGCGTCGGGCTGCTGCCGTGGTCGCCGCTGGGCCGCGGGGTGCTGACCGGCAAGTACCGCAACGGTTCCCCCGCCGACAGCCGCGGCAACTCCGAGCGCTTCAAGCCCTTCGTCGAGCCCTACCTCGATGAGCGCTCCCGGTCGGTCGTCGACGCGGTCCTCACCGCGGCCGATGGCCTGGGGGTCTCCCCGGTCGCGGTGGCGCTGGCCTGGGTGCGGGACCGGCCCGGGGTGGTGGCCCCGATCGTGGGCGCCCGCACCAACGCCCAGCTCCAGGCGTCGTTGGCGGCCGAGCACGTGGTGCTGCCCGACGTCGTCCGGCAGGCCCTCGACGACGTGTCGGCCCCGCCGATCGGCTACCCCGAGCAGATGCCGCGCTGGTCCTCCGAGGACCTGGAGACGTAGGCTCGTCGGCGATGGCCGAGTACGAGTACCGGGCGCTGTCGCTCCCGCTGGGGGTGAGCAGCCGGCATGCCCGTGACGTGTTGGGCATCCACGCCGAGTTCGGGGACTGGGAGCTCCACGAGCACGCGATCTGGTCGGACGGCCGCCGCAAGGTGACCGTCCGTCGGCGTTTGCGGCCCGAGCCGCTGCCGCCGATGCCCAGCTAGGCCGTGTACCGCGCGTAGAGGCGCTCCCAGCGCGGCAGGTCCCACTGCGCCCAGTCCTCCTGGTGGCCTTCGAGCGCCATGGCCAGGGTGTCGAGGTGCCAGTGCCAACCGGCCAGGTTCCGCTCCGGCTGCGGGCTGTCGAGCGCGGTCGTGGCCGTGAACACCAGCCGGGTGGCGTCGTGGTCCTCGGGCGTCAGCTCCCACCGCAGCGTGCCGTGCACGTCGGTCTCGACCTCCAGCAGCCGCTCCGGTTCCAGGGCGGTGATGGTTCCGGTGGCCGACGCGTCGCCGTTGAGCCAGCGGAGGGCGTAGCTGCCGCCCGGTCGCAGCTCGACCTGCAGCTCCCCGAGCCAGCGGCGCACCCACTCGGGGTCGGTGATCGCCGCCCAGACCGTGGCCGGCGGGTGCGGCAGCTGACGGACGAACCGCATCTCGGTGCGGTCCCCCACCCGCCTGGCCGTGCCCAGCTCGGTCATGACGCGTCCAGCACGGCCTCGAGGGCGTCGAGCCGTCCGGCCCAGAGCGCGCGGTACGGCTGCAGCCACGCGTCGAGCTCCTCCAGCGGGCGCGGGTCCAGGGCGTAGAAGCGCTGCTGCCCCTGCGCTCGGACCACCACCAGTCCGGCCTCGCGCAGCACCCGCAGCTGCTTGCTCACCGTCGGCTGGCTGGCCTGCAGCTGCTCGACCAGCTCCCCGACGTGCCGGGGCCCGGCCCGCAGCAGGTCCAGGATGGCGCGCCGCTGCGGTGCCGCCAGGACGTCGTACATGTTCATGCCCGTATATTCGAACCGGAGCATGTACGGCGTCAAGCCTCAGCTGGCGTCGAGGAAGCGGTCCAGCACCCGGGTGCCGAAGCCGAGCGCGTCGACCGGGACCCGCTCGTCGACGCCGTGGAACATCCCGGAGAAGTCCAGCTCGGCCGGCAGCTTGAGCGGCGCGAAGCCGAAGCAGCGCATCCCGAGCCGGCTGAAGCTCTTGGCGTCGGTGCCGCCCGACAGCGTGTAGGGCACCGCGCGCGCGCCCGGGTCCTCGGCCTTGAGGGCGCCGGCCATGGCGTCGACCAGCGCGCCCTCGAACTCGGTCTCCAGCGCGATGTCGTAGTGCGTGTACTCCCGGATGATGTCGGGGCCGAGGAGGGCGTCGATCTCGGCCTCCCACTCCTTCTCGAAACCGGGCAGGAAGCGGCCGTCGACCATCGCGTGCGCCTTGCCCGGGACGACGTTGTGCTTGTAGCCGGCCTCGAGCATCGTCGGGTTGGCGGTGTTGCGCAGCGTCGCGCCCACGATCCGGGCGATCGGGCCGAGCTTCTTGACCGTCCCCTCCATGTCGTCGGGGTCGAGCTCGATGCCGAACGCGTCGCTGATCTCGTCGAGGAAGGCCCGGACCGTCTTGGTGACGTGGATCGGGAACTGGTACGCCCCGACCCGGGCGACCGCCTCGCACAGCTTGGTGACGGCGTTGTCGTGGTTGATCATGCTGCCGTGGCCGGCGGTGCCGGTCGCGGTCAGCCGCATCCAGGCCATCCCCTTCTGGGCGGTCTCGATCATGTACAGCCGCAGGTCGTCGTTGACGCTCAGCGAGAAGCCGCCGACCTCGCTGATCGCCTCGGTGCAGCCCTCGAACAGCTCCGGCTTGTTCTCGACCAGCCACTGGGCGCCGAACACCCCGCCGGCCTCCTCGTCGGCCACGAACGCCAGCACCACGTCGCGGGGCGGCTTGCGGCCGGTGCGGAGCCGCTCCCGCACGACCGCCAGCGTCATCGCGTTCATGTCCAGCATGTCGACCGCGCCTCTCCCCCAGACGCAGCCGTCCGCCACCTCGGCGGCGAACGGGTCGTAGGTCCACTCCTTGGGCTCGGCCGGCACCACGTCCAGGTGGCCGTGGATGAGCAGCGCATCCCGGCTCCGGTCCTCCCCGGGGACCCGGGCCACCACGCTGGTGCGGTTCCGGGCGGACTCGAGCACCTGGGGCTCCAGGCCCACCTCGGCGAGCTTCCCGGCGACGTACTCAGCCGCCGCCCGCTCCCCCTTGCCCTGGCCGGTGCCGTCGTTGACGCTCTCGAAGCGGATCAGGTCCCGGAGGATCTCGACCGCCTCGTCCTGGGGAGTAGCCATGGCCGCACGCTAACGCTCCGCCCCGCGCCCGGGTTTCGCTATAGTCGTCGTGCAGCCCGGGTTCGCCTGGGCTCACCCTGTCCGGGTGGCGGAATTGGCAGACGCGCTAGCTTGAGGTGCTAGTTCTCAGTGATGGGAATGGGGGTTCAAGTCCCCCCTCGGACACATATCCACAACCTGCCTGACCTGCGGTTTTAGGTCAGACGAAGGCAAGACCATCAGCTCCAGGCATAACCGCGGCATAACCAGCGACCTGGAGCGTGACTGCGATGGCTTCCCTTGTGACCCGTGCCCGCCGGGACGGCTCGACCGCCTACAAGGTGCAGTGGCACCTCGGTGGCGGCCGGGACGGCAGCTGGCAGAGCGAGACCTTCGACGACCGCCGGGAGGCCTTGCGCTTCCAGACCCTGGTGGAGGCGCACGGCCACCTGTGGCCGACCGGCTGGACGAAGGGCTGGGGCTTCGCGCTCCCGCCCGCACCGCCCGTGGCGGCCGCCGGGGCCACCCTGTTGTCGACGTTCGCGACCGCCTACGTCCGCCGGTTGACCAGCGCCGGTCCGGACTGCCAGAGCCGCTACCTGAGCCAGGTCCGGCTGCTGGTCGCCTGGATCACCGAGGCGACCGGCAAGGTCCCGACCGTGGAGGCGTTCAGCAGCGACGACGACCGGGACTGGATCAACGCCCGGCGCCGGGCCGGCGCGAAGCCCAAGACCATCGCGAACTACCACGGCCTGCTCGCCGCGGTGTTCAAGGACGCCCACCACAAGGGCCTGATCACCCGCAACCCGTGCGACGGCGTCCGGCTGCCCGTCCGGGAGGTGCACGTGGAGGCCGTCGACGACAGCAGCTTCCTGACCGAGGCGCAGTTCTCGCTGCTCCGCGCCTGCATGGACCCCGACAGCCGCGACCTGCTCACCGTGGCCGTCGGCACCGGTCTGCGCTGGGGCGAGCTGACGGCCCTGCGCGCCGACGACCTGGTCCTGACCGGCCCGAGCCCGCACCTGTCGGTCCGGCGGGCCTGGAAGCGCAACGGCACCGGTGACTTCGCGGTCGAGGGCGAGGCGCGGTTCTACCTCGGCCCGCCCAAGACCCGGGAGTCCCGGCGCCGGGTCAGCCTGGCGCCGCCGGTCGTGCAGGTGCTCGAGCAGCTGACGGACGGCCGCGGCCCGGAGGAGTTCGTCTTCCCGGGTCCGGGCGGGGGCCGGCTCGACCAGGGCACCTGGTACGCCGCCCGCTGGCAGCCCGCGGTCCGCGCCGCCCAGGCCCGGGGTCTCGGCGCGTCACCGCGGTTCCACGATCTGCGGCACACGCACGCCGCCTGGCTGATCAGCGCGGGCGTGCCGCTGCCGGTCATCCAGAAACGGCTCGGCCACAAGAGCATCAAGATCACCGTCGACGTGTACGGCGGGCTGCTGGTGCAGACAAACGATGCGGTCGACGCGGCCGTCGCGCAGGCGCTCGGCGGCGGGCAGATCTCCCTCGCCCCGGGCCGGCGGGAGTCCGCGTGAGGCTCAGCCCGCGCGGCGGCTGCGGCGGGTGAGCCCGTAGGCGGGCAGCTGCGCGACGGGCTGGGCGGCGGTCTCGACGATCTGCTGGACCTGCTCGGCGGTGAAGCGGACCTGCCGCCCGAGCCGGGTGCAGGGGATGAGGTGCGCGGCCGCCCGGCGCCGGACCCACGCCTCCGTCACCGAGAGCAGCTCGGCGACGTCGGCCGGCGTCAGCAGCTGGGCCGGCGCCAGGTGACCGCGCGACAACGGGCTGGTCATCGGGCGCCTCCCTCTGCACGGGTGCCGTGTGACGGCGGTGGGGTGGTCATGCGAGGTCCCGCGTCCACGGTTCTGGGCCGGGGCGCAGGTGTTCGAGCGCGAGCCGCTGGCGGGTGTCCCGGCTGAGCTGCCGGGGCTGGGGTCGCGGTGCGGCGGGGCGGTGTTGGACGGCGTGGCTGCAGTCGGTGGTGAGGTCGTGCGCGTCGGCGGTGTCCAGGAACAGGTGGTTGGCGTGGGTGCCACGGCTGAGTCCGACGTAGCCGGCCTGGGTCGACAGGGCTTCACTGCCGACGAGCAGTGCGGTGTGGACGGTGCGGCCTTGGGCCTTGTGCACGGTCATCGCGTAGCCGTGGTCCAGGTGTCCTTCGGCGAGCCAGCCGGTGGGGACGCGGACCTGCTGCCCTCGGCTCGTGCGGAGCGTCAGCCCGTCGCGGTGCAGCGCGGTGACGGTGGCGGTGCTGCCGTTCAGCAGCCCGCGGCTGTGGTCGTTGCGGGTGATGAGGACCTGGTCGCCTTCCCGGAAGTCGACAGGGCCGTCTGGCGCGTCGAGGGCCAGGGCTTGCCGGCCGAGCTGGCCGCGCGCGAGGAGCTGGCTGCGGACGGTGTCGTTGAGCAGGCGGACGTCGTCGCGGCTGCTGGCGAGCAGGACCGTCTGCCACGGATCGGTCTGCTCCGACCGACAGCTCAGATAGGTCGCGACTGCGGCGGCGCGCAGGTCGGTGGGGTCGGGACGGGTGTGCAGGCGGTCGCGCTGCCGGTAGGCCTCGAGCGCGGTGGGGATGTCGCCGGTGCGCAGCAGCTGGAGGGCTTCGCGTTCCCACGGGTGCCGCTGCCGGTGGTGGCCGTCCAGAGTGAGGGCGGTGGCCTGTTGGGTGAGGCGGGCGAACATGCCGCCGGCCTCGAGCTCGGGCAGCTGCTGCGGGTCACCGACCAGCACGACCTTGCAGTGCCGGTCGTGGGCGAGGGTGAGGAGCTGGTGGAGCTGCCGGGTGCCGATCATGCCGGCCTCGTCGACGAGCAGCACCCCACCGGTCGGCACATACTCATCGGGTCGGCTCAGGGTCCGCGTGAGGCTGACCGACGGGGCGCCGCTGGCCTGCTCCAGGCCTTGGGCGGTGAGGGCCGCGACCGCGGTGCCGCGCACCTCGAGGCCGGCGGCCGCCCACAGATCGGTGGCCAGGGCGAGGGCGGCGGTCTTGCCACACCCGGCCGGGCCGCTGACGATGTCCACGGGCAGGCCGCGGGTGAGCAGCG
>JAOPVD010000051.1 GCA_025966295.1 Frankiales bacterium
CGGGCGGCGAGGGCCGGCTCATCCTGACCGAGCCCGACGACCTGCTCGCCACCGGCATCGAGGTGATGGCCCGGCCCGCCGGCAAGAAGGTCAGCCGGCTGTCGCTGCTGTCCGGCGGTGAGCGGTCACTGACCGCCATCGCGCTGCTGGTCGCGATCTTCCGCGCCCGGCCCTCGCCGTTCTACGTCATGGACGAGGTCGAGGCCGCCCTGGACGACCGCAACCTCGGGCGCCTCCTGGAGGCGTTGGAGGGGCTGCGGGAGTCCTCGCAGCTCATCATCATCACGCACCAGAAGCGGACCATGGAGATCGCCGACGCGCTCTACGGCGTCACCATGCGGGGCGACGGGGTGTCCACCGTCGTGAGCCAGCGGCTGCGGGAGCGCGAGACCGTCTGACCCCGGGGATAGCGCCGCGCGCACCCTGGTAGACACCTAGGCGTGATCGAGATCCTCGTCGTCGTCGGCATCGTCCTGCTGCTCACCGTGGTGGCGGCCCTCGGCCTGGTCAGCAGCCGCGGCAAGGTGCGTCGGCAGCCGCCCCGGCCCGGCGTGGACTACCGCCCGGGCACCGGCGACGACGCGGAGGTCCCGCGCGACACCCCGCTGCGCACGGTCGACCGGGTCGACTCGCCGCTGCTCAGCGACGTGCAGGCGCCGCTGCCCGAGCCGGTCCAGGAGCGGCCGGCGCTGTTCGGCGACCTCGAGGTCCCGGAGCCCACCGCCGGCAGGCTGACCCGGCTGCGCGACCGGCTCGCGCGGTCGCAGACCACGCTGGGCCGCGGGCTGTTCACGCTGCTGTCGCGCGACACCCTGGACGACGCCACCTGGGAGGAGGTCGAGGACACCCTCCTCACCTCCGACATGGGCGTGGCCGCCACCACCGAGCTGGTCGAGCGGCTGAAGACCCGGGTCCGGGTGGGCGGGGTGAAGACCGCCAGCGAGCTGCGCGGCCTGCTGCGCGAGGAGCTCGTCACCGCCCTCGGGCGCGACGTCGACCGCACCCTGAAGACGCTGCCGCACGCCGACCGGCCGGCGGTGGTCCTCGTGGTGGGCGTCAACGGCACCGGCAAGACCACCACCTGCGGCAAGCTGGCGCGGGTGTTGGTCGCCGACGGCCGCAGCGTCGTGCTGGGGGCCGCCGACACCTTCCGGGCGGCCGCCGCCGACCAGCTGCAGACCTGGGGCTCGCGGGTCGGCGCCGAGACCGTCCGCGGCCCCGAGGGCGGCGACCCGGCGTCCGTCGCCTTCGACGCCGTGAAGCGCGGCATCGACGTCAAGGCCGACACCGTGCTGATCGACACCGCCGGGCGGCTGCACACCAAGACCGGCCTGATGGACGAGCTCGGCAAGGTGAAGCGGGTCGTCGAGAAGCACGGCCTGGTCGACGAGACGCTGCTCGTCCTGGACGCCACCACCGGGCAGTACGGCGTGGTGCAGGCGCGGGTGTTCACCGAGGCCGTCGAGGTCACCGGCATCGTGCTCACCAAGCTGGACGGCACCGCCAAGGGCGGGATCGTCATCGCGGTGCAGCGCGAGCTCGGGATCCCGGTCAAGCTGATCGGCCTGGGGGAGGGCGCCGACGACCTGGCGCCGTTCGAGCCCGAGGCGTTCGCCGATGCGCTGCTCGGCGACGAGGCCGCGCTCTAAGCCGCGCCCGGCGCCGGGAGGGACCCCTGCGCCCGTGACCGCCGGCCAGATGGGAACGTGTCCGACGTGACGAGATGGCTGTCGGCGGACGAGCAGCGGGCCTGGCTGGCCTGGCTGGGGGCGAGCGAGCTGCTGATGTCCTCGCTCGACGCCCAGCTCCAGCGCGACGCCGGCTTCCCGCACGCCTACTACGCGATCCTCGCCCAGCTCTCGCACGCCCCCGACCGGACGCTGCGGATGAGCGACCTGGCCTCGGTCGTGAACTCCTCGCCGAGCCGGCTCTCGCACGCCGTCGGCAAGCTGGAGGACCGCGGCTGGGTGACCCGGCGGCCGGGCCCGACCGACAAGCGCAGCACCCTCGCGACCCTCACCGACGCCGGCTTCGCGGTGCTCGAGGCGCAGGCGCCCGGCCACGTCGAGGCGGTGCGCAGTGCGCTGTTCGACGCCCTCACCGAGGAGCAGGTCGCCCAGCTCGAGCAGATCTGCAGCGCCGTCCTGGACGGCCTCGACCCGTCAGGGAGCTGTCGCCGGTAGCCGGTCCACCGCGACGCACCAGTCGGCCCCGTCGTACCAGGGCCGGCCGCTCCAGTCGGCGTGCCGCGCCACCGGCTCCAGCCCGGCCGCGGCCACCCAGGCGTCGTACGCCGGGACCGCCAGCCGGTCGGTCCGCCAGCCGCTGACGAGCAGGCCGCCGGGGGTCAGGTGCCGGGCCAGCCGGGCCAGCACCGAAGGCTCGCTGCCGGGCGCCAGGTAGACCACGACGTTGCCCGCGGCGACGGCCAGGTCGAAGCGGTCGGGCAGGTCCAGCTGCGCGAGGTCGGCGAGCTGCCAGCGGACGGCGGTGGACTGCTGCGCCACCTCCAGCATCGAGGGGTCGCTGTCCACGCCCACGACGTCGTGCCCCCGGCGGGCCAGCTCGAGGGCCACCCGGCCGGTCCCGCAGCCCGCGTCGAGCACCGCCGCGCCCGGCGGCAGCAGCGCATCGACGTACGCCGCCTCGCCGTGCACGTCGACCCCACTGGCCGCCAGCTCGGCGAACCGGGCCGCGTAGCCCTGCCCGCGGGTGCCGCCCGTCTCCTCCAGCCACCTGCTCACCGGCGCCATCCTGCCCGGTCCCGCGTGCGTCACGCCCGCGAAACACGGCGTCCACAGCCGTGATCGCCCGGAAACACGGCGGACACCGGTGCGGAACAGCTCCTGGCGAGGCTTCTGGCAGTCCCCCGAGTTCGAGGAGAAGCATGGATCCCGTCATCAACGGTGGAAACACCGCCTGGGTCATGGCCAGCGCCGCCCTGGTGCTGCTCATGACGCCCGGGTTGGCGTTCTTCTACGGCGGCATGTGCCGCAACAAGAGCGTCCTGAACATGCTCATGATGAGCTTCAGCTCGCTGGGCATCGTCAGCGTCCTGTGGGTCGTCTACGGCTACGCCATCTCCTTCGGCCCCACGCACGGGAACGTGTTCGGCTGGTCGTCCGGCCTGGTGGGCCTGAAGGACCTCACGACCAACCTGCTCAGCGACACCACCGAGAACGGCGTCGTCAACACCTTCGGGCTGCCGGACCTGACGTTCGCCGGCTTCCAGGTGATGTTCGCGGTCATCACCGTGGCGCTCATCAGCGGCGCGGTGGCCGACCGGATGAAGTTCAGCGCCTGGCTGGCCTTCGCGACGCTGTGGGCAACGATCGTGTACTTCCCGGTCGCGCACTGGGTGTTCGCCTTCGGCAGCGTCGCGGGCGAGAGCGACCCGAAGGGCGCCGGTGCGGCCTCCGGCTTCATCAAGGACAGCGGCGGCTGGATCGTCAACCGGCTCGGCGCGCTGGACTTCGCCGGCGGCACCGCGGTCCACATCAACGCCGGCGCGGCCGCCCTCGCGCTCGTCCTCGTCATCGGCAAGCGCAAGGGCTTCGGCAAGGAGGCCATGCGGCCGCACAACCTGCCGCTCGTCATGATCGGCTCCGGCCTGCTGTGGTTCGGCTGGTTCGGCTTCAACGCCGGCTCGGCGCTGGCGGCCAACGGCCTCGCGGCGCTGGCCTTCATGAACACCAACGTGGCGACCGCCGCCGCGCTGCTCGCCTGGATCTTCACCGAGCGGATCCGCGACGGCCACTTCACGACCCTGGGCGCGGCCTCGGGTGCGGTGGCCGGCCTGGTGGCCATCACCCCGGCCTGCGGTGCGGTCAACCCGCTGGGCGCCATCGCCATCGGCATCGTCGCCGGCGTCGGCTGCTGCCTCGCCATCGGTCTCAAGCACAAGGTCGGGTACGACGACGCGCTCGACGTCGTGGGCGTGCACCTCGTCGGCGGGCTCATCGGCACCCTGATGATCGGCGTCGTCGCGGACCAGGCCTTCGCGTCCGGCTACAAGAGCATCCTGGACGGCGGCAGCTTCACGCTGCTGGGCAAGCAGGCCATCGCGGCCGGCGCCGTCATGACCTACTCCTTCGTCGTCACCACCATCCTCGCGCTGCTCATCAAGGCCACCATCGGGCTGCGCATCAAGGAGGAGCAGGAGATCACCGGCATCGACCAGGTCGAGCACGCCGAGACCGCCTACGAGCTCACCACGGTGCCTGCGGGGGCGTCGCACAGCGCCCTCACCGCGACGGCCGCCCCGCAGCGGGTGGTCACGTGAGGCTGGTGACCGCGGTCCTCAAGCCCTTCAAGCTCGACGACGTCAAGACCGCCCTGGAGGCCTTCGGGGTGCAGGGCATGACGGTCAGCGAGGTGCAGGGGTACGGCCGGCAGCGCGGCCACACCGAGGTCTACCGCGGCGCCGAGTACACCGTGACGTTCGTGCCGAAGGTCAAGGTCGAGGTCCTGGTGGACGACAGCGACGCGCTGGACGTGCTCGACGTCATCGCCAAGGCCGCCCACACCGGCTCCATCGGCGACGGGAAGGTCTGGAGCGCGCCGGTGGACGAAGTCGTCCGGGTCCGGACCGGCGAACGCGGAGTGGAGGCCCTGTGACGCGCAGGGGCACGGTTTTCCCGAGGGGAGGCGAGCTGTGAAGCTGGTGACCGGGATCGTGAAGCCGTTCAAGCTGGAGGACGTGAAGACGGCCCTGGAAGGGGTCGGCGTCCAGGGCATGACGGTCAGCGAGGTGCAGGGCTTCGGCCGGCAGCGCGGCCACACCGAGGTCTACCGCGGCGCCGAGTACGCCATCGACTTCGTGCCGAAGGTCAAGGTCGAGGTCCTCGTCGACGACGCCGACGCCGGCCCGGTGGTCGACGCCATCGTCAAGGCTGCCCAGACCGGGTCGATCGGCGACGGCAAGGTGTGGACCAGCCCGGTCGACGAGGTGGTCCGGGTGCGCACGGGGGAGCGCGGCCCGGAGGCGCTGTAGCCCGCAGAACGCCGCGCCCGCCCAGGTCTCGACGACCTGGGCGGGCGCGTGCCCGTGTCCGAGCACACCCACATGGGAAGATCGGTTGATGCATCTGATCACCGCCGTCGTCAAGCCCTTCAAGCTCGATGACGTCAAGGCCGCCCTCGAGGCCGTCGGCGTCCAGGGCATGACGGTGAGCGAGGTGCAGGGCTTCGGCCGGCAGCGCGGCCACACCGAGGTCTATCGCGGCGCCGAGTACACCGTCGACTTCGTGCCGAAGGTGAAGGTCGAGGTGCTCGTGGACGACGCCGACGCCGGTTCCGTGCTCGACGCGGTGGTCGACGCGGCCCACACCGGCGCCATCGGGGACGGCAAGGTCTGGAGCACCGTGGTCGACGAGGTGGTCCGCGTCCGCACCGGCGAGCGCGGACCTGACGCCCTCTGACGTGCAGCGGACGGGTGCGGCGGTGAAGGCGGAGCGCGACGCGCTGCTGGCGCGGACCGACCTGACGGGTGCGCCGCTGCGGGCCGCCCTCACCGCCCTGTACGACGGCTGGCTGGCCGAGCTGCTCGGGGATCCCGGTCCGGGGGTGGCCCTGGTGGCGGTCGGGGCGCTGGGGCGTCAGGACCCGACCCCGGGCAGCGACCTGGACCTGGTGCTGGTCCACGACGGCAGTCGCGACATCGGGCCGGTGGCCGAGGCGCTCTGGTACCCGATCTGGGACGCCGGCGTCGGACTGGACCACTCGGTGCGCACCGTGAGCGAGGCGGCGACGGTGGCCCGCGAGGACCTGAAGGCCGCTCTCGGTCTGCTGGACGCTCGCTTCGTGGCCGGCGACGCCGCGCTCGCCGGGCAGCTGGTCTCCGCGACCCGGGCCGGCTGGCGGGCCGGGGCGGCCAAGCGGCTGCCGGAGCTGCGGGCGCTCGTGGAGGAGCGGCCCCGCCAGTTCGGCGAGGTGGCCTACCTGCTGGAGCCCGATCTGAAGGAGGCCCGCGGCGGCCTGCGGGACGTGCACGCGCTGCAGGCGATCGCCGTCGCGCAGGTGGCCGACCCGCCGGGGCAGCCGGTCCGGGCCGGCTACGAGGTGCTGCTCGACGTCCGCGCCGAGCTGCACCGGCGCACCGGCGGCACCGGCCGCCGGGTCGTGGACAGGCTGCTCATGCAGGAGCAGGACGGCATCGCCGACGCCCTCGGCTTCCCCGACGCCGACGCCCTCATGGCAGCCGTCGCGGGGGCCGCCCGGACCATCGCGTTCGCCAGCGACACCACCTGGCGCCGGGTCAGCGCCGCCGCCCCGCGGCGCCGGATGCTGGGCCTGCGGAGCGCCCCCGACCCGGT
>JAOPVD010000088.1 GCA_025966295.1 Frankiales bacterium
CTCGCCCGCTGGACGCACCCGGCGCTCGGCGCAGTCGGCCCTGACGAGTTCATCCCACTCGCCGAGGCGTCCGGGCTGATGGGTCCACTGACCAGCAGCATCCTGCGGCAGGCCCTGATCGCCTGCAAGGGCTGGCAGCGGCGGGCGCGCAACGTCGGCGTCGCCGTCAACGTCAGCGCCGACACGGTGCTGAATCCAGCCTTCGTCACCGAGGTCGCGGCGATCCTCACGTCGATCAACGTGCCGGCCCACCTGCTGACCTTGGAGCTGACGGAAGGCGTGGTGGTGGCCGATCCGGCGCTTGCCGCCGAGCGCCTACGGGAGCTTCGCGCGCTGGGCGTGTCTATCTCGGTCGACGACTTCGGCACCGGCTACTCGTCGCTGACGTACCTCAAGGGATTGCCGGTCGACGAGGTCAAGATCGACAAGGGGTTCGTCGACGGGATCGCCGAGGACCCGGCCGATCGCGCCGTGGTCAGGGCGGTCGTCGACATCGCCCACACCCTCGGTCTGCGCGTCGTCGCGGAGGGTGTCGAGTACGAGGAGCAGCACGACCTGCTGCGCTCACTTGGGGTCGACGAGATGCAGGGCTATCTGCACGCACGACCGATGCCGGCGCTCGAGACCGGACAGTGGCTGCGACAGCGCGAGCCCGCCGGCCACTGAGGACCACCCCAAAAAAAAGTTCCAGGGGCTGGGACCGGGTGTAGCACCACCCAGTCCCAGCCCCTGGACAGGACTGGGTCTTGCCGCCGGTCGAGGACCGGGTCTTCACCTTAGATCCAGTGGCTGCCGCGCATATCCTTCACCCCCGCATATGGTCCAGGCCCGACTAAGCCATCTGGCCGATTGCCGGTGACTCTAAACGGCTATCTGGAAAGTCCGCCAGTCCCAATTTCGGACATTGGGGGACACGGGCACCAACCTGCACTCCAGGTTCACCCGTTCGGCCCTCAAGTGCGGCCTGTTGTTGGCCGACAAGAGGCGTAGACGGGTGGCGTCCGGGCCTGTAGCACCAGGTCCGGACGCCCTCCCCGCTGCTCCAGACGGCCCTACGCCGGGAAGGCGCCGTACCGGCTAGACCGACGAGAGGTCGGCGAGCTCCTTGGCGCGCCCGAAGATGGCGTCGAGCATCGGGTCGGTGAGCTTGCCGGTGAAGGTGTTCTGCTGCGAGACGTGGAAGCAGCCCAGCACGGTCGGGCCCGACGCCAGCGCCACCTCCGCGCCGTGCCCGAAGCGCGGGGTCCGGGCCGGCACCGCCACCCCCATCGTGCGCAGCGTCGCGAACAGCGACGCCCAGCCGAAGGCGCCTAGCACCACGACGGCCTTCACCGACGGCAGGACCCACGACAGCTCCCGCTCGAGCCACGGCGAGCACGCGGCACGCTCCTCGGGGGTCGGCTTGTTGGCGGGCGGGGCGCAGCGGACCGGAAGGGTGATCCGGGTGTCGATGAGCTCCTGGCCGTCGAACGCGCTCACCGACGTGGACGAACGCGCCAGCCCGGCCCGGTGGAGGGCGGCGAACAGCCAGTCGCCGCTGCGGTCGCCGGTGAAGATCCGGCCGGTCCGGTTGCCACCGTGCGCCGCCGGCGCGAGCCCCATGACGAGCACCCGCGGCTTCTCGGCGCCCCAGCCGGTGATGGGCCGGCCCCAGTAGGTCTCGGTCGCGAAGGCAGCCCGCTTGTCCGCGGCCACCTGCTCCCGCCAGGCCACCAGCCGCGGACAGGCCCGGCAGACCGAGGACCGGGCATCGAGGTGCGCCAGCGAGGGGGCACTGCCCGCCAGCCGGACGACCTCCGCCGCATCACGCGCGACCGGGGTCGTGCCCGTCGCCCTGTCGGTCGGGAAGCCGGAGCCCGGCCTGATCACCACTGCGCCACCTTAGGGCGCGCTCGTGCCCTGCCGGCCGTAGCGGTCCTCGAGCCGCACCACGTCCATCAGCTGCGTCGTGGACGCCTCCAGCATCACGGTGTCGCCCACCGCGGTGACCCGGTGCCGTACGCCCGGCCGCAGGTGGATCGACTCCCCCGGCTCGAGGTCGAACGTCTCCAGGGCGTCCTCGTGGAGGCCGATCTCGACGCGCAGGCGACCGGACTGCACGCAGATCGTCTCCTCCTTCTCCTCGTGGTACTGCAGCGACAGGGCGTGCCCGTCGGTGACGTGGATCGCCTTGCCGCAGAACTTGCCGTCGACGAGGGCGAAGATCTCCTCGTGCCCCCACGGCTTGTCGACCCTGCGGACGGCGCTCACCCAGTCCTGCTTGGCCATCAGGCCCTCCCCCCTACCGACAGCGCGATCCCATCGAGGATGTCGGACTCGCTGACGACCACCTCGACCAGACCGAGCAGCGTCATCGCCCGCTCCAGCACCAGCGCCCCGCCGCCGATCACGTCCACGCGGCCGGGGTGCATGACCGGCAGTGCGGCTCGTTCGGCGCGGGTCATCGCGAGCAGCTCCGCGGTGATGCGCCGCACCTGCTCGGCGGACAGCCGCGACAGGTGGATCTGCTCGGCGTCGTACGCCGCCAGGCCCAGCGCCAGCCCGGCCACCGTGGTGACCGAGCCGGCGAGTCCGATGGCGGTGCGCGCCCGGGAGGCCGGGACCACCTCGAGGACCTGCGCCAGCCCGGCGTCGACATCCGCCCGCGCCGCGGCGATCTCGGCCGCGGTCGGCGGGTCGGACAGCAGGTGCCGCTCCGTGAGGCGCACGCAGCCGACGTCGACCGACCGGGCGGCCTCGACCGACGTGGTGCCGAGGACCAGCTCGGTGGAGCCGCCACCGATGTCCACGACAAGGAACGGCCCGTCCGCCGGGTCGAGGTCCGCGGTCGCGCCGGTGAACGAGAGCGCCGCCTCCTCGTCGCCGGTGATGACCTCCGGCGTGACGCCGAGCGCAGCCTCCACCAGCGCCACGAAGTCGCTGCGGTTGCGGGCATCCCGGGTGGCCGAGGTCGCCACCATGCGGGTCTTGTCGACGCCCAGCTCGGCGCAGACGGCGGCGTAGTCGACCAGGGCCAGGCGGGTGCGCTCGAGCGCCGCCGGATCGAGCACGCCGGTGCGGTCGACGCCCTGGCCGAGCCGCACGATGCGCATCTCGCGGTGCAGGTCGGTCTTGGTGCGGCCGTCCAGGTCGGCGACGAGCAGACGGATCGAGTTGGTACCGCAGTCGACCGCAGCGACCCGCGTCACGACCTGGTCTTCTTGTGGGGCAGGGCATCCGGGTCGTCGGGGTCGACGCACGGGCCCTTGCGCGACCAGTCCTCGAGCAGCGCGAGCGCCTCGTCGCCGAAGGGGTTGACGCCCTCACCGGCGGCCAGCGCGTGCGCCACGAGGACGTGCAGGCACTTGACCCGGGTCGGCATCCCGCCCTGGGCCGGCACGTTCTCGAGCACCCCGTGGGCGTCGCGGCGGGCGATGTAGTCCTCGGCCGCGGCGTCGTACTTCGCCTGCAGCTCCGGGTCGTCAGCCAGCCGCTCGGTCATCTGCTTCATCAGCCCGCTGGACTCCAGGGTGCCGATGAGCGACGCCGCCCGGGGGCAGGTCAGGTAGTACAGGGTCGGGAACGGCGTGCCGTCCTCGAGGCGGGGGCTGGTCTCGACGACGTCGGGCAGGCCGCAGCCACAGCGGTGCGCGACCGCCCGGATCGCCCGCGGCTCGCGGGACAGCTGGAGCGCGACGGCCTTGCGGTCGCGTGGGTCGAGCGTCACGACTTCGGGGTGGGCAGGGGGGCGGGGCGGTCCGCCGCCTTGACGCTCCCCCAGACCTGCGAGTACCACGGCGCCTCCGGCCCGCTGGCGGTGGCGCCGGCGAGCGCGGCCCGGCCGGCGGGGACCGGCTTGGCCGACGGCGCGAGCACGACGTACGCCGTCTCACCCGGCAGCACGAAGTGCAGCCGGGTGCGGGCCTGCGCCTTGACGTACGCCGGGTCCTGCAGCTGGCGCAGCTGGGCCTCGAGGGCCTGCACCCGCGCCGCGGCGGCGGCCTGCTTGGCCTGCGCGGCCGCGATCTGGCCGCGCTGCGACAGGTACTCCCGCAGCGGTAGGGCGGCGCTCACGACGAGGGCGCAGACGACCAGGCCCAGGATCGCGGCGCGCGTCGTGAGGCCGGCCTTGGACGACGACGGCGGCGGCGGGGCTGCGGTGCGCCGGACAGCGTTGACCGGCCGCTTGCGGCGGCTGGTCTGCGGTCGACGGTCAGCGGTCACCTCCGAACGCTAGCCCGCGGACGGCGCGAAGCGCGGGAACGCGGCCGCGCCGGCGTAGCGTGCCGCGTCGTCCAGCTCCTCCTCGATGCGGAGCAGCTGGTTGTACTTCGCCACCCGCTCCGAGCGCGCCGGCGCACCGGTCTTGATCTGGCCGCAGTCGGTCGCGACGGCCAGGTCGGCGATCGTGGTGTCCTCGGTCTCACCGGAGCGGTGGCTCATCATGCAGCGGTAGCCGCTGCGGTGCGCCAGCGCGACCGCGTCGAGGGTCTCGGTCAGGGTGCCGATCTGGTTGACCTTCACCAGCAGCGCGTTGGCGGTGCCCTTGGCGATGCCCTCGGCCAGTCGCGTCGGGTTGGTGACGAACAGGTCGTCGCCGACCAGCTGGACCTTGTCGCCGAGCTGCGCCGTCAGCGCCGCCCAGCCGTCCCAGTCGGACTCGTCGAGCGGGTCCTCGATGGACACGATCGGGTACGACGCAACCAGGTCGGCGTAGTAGGCGGCCATCTCGGCGGCCGTCTTCTTGCTGCCCTCGAAGAGGTAGGCGCCGTCCTCGTGGAACTCGGTGGCGGCCACGTCCAGCGCCAGCGCGATGTCGCGCCCCGGGGTGAGCCCGGTCGCCGTGATGGCCTCGAGGATGAGGTCGAGCGCCGCCCGGTTGTTGTCCAGGTTGGGGGCGAAGCCGCCCTCGTCGCCGATGCTGGTGGCCAGCCCGCGGCTCTTCAGCACGCTCTTGAGCGAGTGGTAGACCTCGACGCCCTGGCGGAGCGCCTCGGAGAAGGTCGCGGCGCCGATCGGCGCGACCATGAACTCCTGCACGTCGACGTTGGTGTCGGCGTGCGCCCCGCCGTTGAGGATGTTCATCATCGGCACCGGCAGCACGTGCGCGTTGGGGCCGCCGACGTAGCGGAACAGCGGCAGGCCGTGCGACTCCGCGGCCGCCCGGGCGACGGCGAGGCTGACGCCCAGGATGGCGTTGGCACCGAAGCGGCTCTTGTCCGGCGTGCCGTCGAGGTCGATCAGCGCCTGGTCGATGAGGCGCTGCTCGCTGGCCTCCATGCCGAGCAGCTCGTGGCCGATGTCCTCCAGGACCGCGTCGACGGCCTTGCTGACACCCTTGCCGCCGTAGCGGTCGCCGCCGTCGCGCAGCTCGACCGCTTCGAAAGCGCCGGTGCTCGCCCCGCTCGGGACGGCCGCGCGGGCCAGCGTGCCGTCGTCGAGGGCGACTTCGACCTCGATGGTGGGGTTGCCGCGCGAGTCGAGGATCTCGCGGGCGCCGACGGCCTCGATGGAGGGCACGGGGGTCTCCCTTGCAGTGCAGGATGGTTTCGCCGCGAGCCTACCGAGGCGCGCGGCCGGCCGGTCGGCGCACGGTGCCGGTGCCGCGGGCGCGCTGCACCTGCAGCCGCACGACCGCGCCGATCACCGGAACAAGCACGTCTCGCCGGCGTAGACGGACGTGACCGTGCTGGCCGCGGTGGTGCCGCTCAGGAAGCCGTTGACGGCGGCGTCGCCGACGACGAACTCCGGCCCGAGCGTGTCGCTGCTGACCTTGACGCCGGGGTGCAGCCGACGGAGCTTCGCCAGGGTGATCCCGATGCCGGTGCCGTCCGCCGCCGACAGCGTCCGCCCCGGCGCCCCCTGGTCGTGCCAGCCGACGAACCGGGTGCCGTCGAGCAGCACCGAGAACCCCTTCACCCGGTACGACGAGCGCGCTCCCTGGCCACACTCGGGCAGCGCCGTGGCGGCACCCGGGCCCAGCACGGTCCTGACGACCGAGGTGATCTGCGCGGCGGTCGTGCTGGCGAACGGCAAGTGCCGGATGCTGGCCTCCCCGACCAGGACGCCGAGGCCGTCCGGCTCGAGGATCAGCACCGGCCTGGTCACGGCCGCCGGGGTCGCCGACGACGGCGGGCTCACGGTCGGCGAGGCGGTCGGTGACGCCGTCCGGCTCGGCGTCGCGCTCCCGCTGCCCGAGGAGCAGGCAGCGCTGACAGAGCAGGCGAGCACGAGCAGGGCAGTGGCACTCGCACGGCGCGACATGCCCCGCAGTGAACCAGCGATCAGCCGGCGATGCGCTCGCGCCACTGCCGGGGGCCCTGCTGCGACCCGCCTTCGCGGTTCTCCTGCGCGGCCAGCCGGTCTCGGAAGCCGCGGGGAACGGCGCGCAGCT
>JAOPVD010000091.1 GCA_025966295.1 Frankiales bacterium
CGAGCGTCAGCTCGTCGTGGTTGCGCAGGAAGATGCCCCACTGGCAGTTGTCGGGGATCGCCGGCGTCTGCGACAGGATCTCCGAGATGGGGTAGCGCGACTCGCGCCGCACGGCCATGAACAGCCGGGGCATCAGGGGGAAGTGGAACGCCATCTGGCACTCCTCGCCCTTGGGGCCGAAGTACTCCACGACGTCGGCCGGCCACTGGTTGGCCTCGGCGAGCAGCACCCGGTCGGGGTAGTTGTCCTCCACCTCCTTGCGCACCCGCTTGAGGTACTCGTGGGTGCGGGGGAGGTTCTCGCAGTTCGTGCCCTCCTCCTCGAACAGGTAGGGCACCGCGTCCAGCCGGAAGCCGTCGATGCCGAGGTCGAGCCAGAACTTCAGCACCTCGATCATGGCGTCCTGGACCTGCACGTTCTCGTAGTTCAGGTCCGGCTGGTGGCTGAAGAAGCGGTGCCAGTAGAACTGCCCGCGCGCCTCGTCGAACGTCCAGTTCGAGCGCTCGGTGTCGACGAAGATGACCCGCGCATCGCTGTACGGCGCATCCGTGTCAGACCACACGTAGTAGTCGCCGTAGGGCCCCTCGGGGTCGTTGCGGGACGCCTGGAACCACGGGTGCTGGTCGCTGGAGTGGTTCATGACGAGGTCGGCGATGATGCGCATGCCGCGCTTGTGGGCCTCGTCCACCAGCTCCACGAAGTCGCCGAGGTCGCCGAACTCCGGCAGCACCTTCATGAAGTCGCTGATGTCGTAGCCGCCGTCGCGCAGCGGCGACTCGTAGATGGGCAGCAGCCAGATGACGTCGATGCCCAGCCACTGCAGGTAGTCGAGCTTGGAGGTGAGGCCGCGGATGTCGCCGGTGCCGTCGCCGTTGCTGTCGGCGAAGCCGCGGATCAGCACCTCGTAGAAGACCGCGCGCTTGTACCAGAGCGGGTCCCGCGACTCCTCGAGGCTGACGAGGGGGTCGGGTCCGGGGACGTGCAGCTCGCCGTCGGCGGTCATGCCCAGTGGCCTTCCAGGGCCGGGTGCGCCCGCCGCACCGTGAACACGTGCGCCGGCTCGATGAACGGGTCCAGCCGGACGTAGTTGTCCTGCCCCCACGTCCACTCGTTGCCGCTGACCTCGTCGTGCACGAGCACCCGGTCGTCCCATCCCACGCCCAGTGCGGGCATGTCCAGCCGCACCGTCGCCTCGCGGGCGCCGTGCGGGTCCAGGTTGAGCACCACGAGCACGACGTCGTCGCCGGTGCGCTTGCTCCACGCCATGACGTCGGGACTGTCGACCTCGTGGAACGTGACGTTGGTGAGCCACTGCAGCGCGGGGTGCCCCCGGCGCAGCTCGTTGAGCATCGTGAGGTAGGGCGACAGGCCGGGCTTGCTCCAGTCCCGCGGCCGGAGCTGGTACTTCTCGGAGTCGAGGTACTCCTCGCTGCCCGGCCGGACCGCGACGTGCTCGAACTGCTCGAAGCCGGCGTACACGCCCCACGTCGGCGACAGCAGCGCGGCGAGCACCGCCCGGACCTTGAACACCGGCGGCCCGCCGTACTGCAGCGAGGCGTGCAGGATGTCGGGGGTGTTCACGAAGAAGTTCGGCCGCATGTAGGTGGAGGCGACCACCAGCTCCCGGACGTACTCCTGCAGCTCGTCCTTGTGCACCCGCCAGGTGAAGTACGTGTAGGACTGCGTGAAGCCGATCCGGCCGAGCTCGTGCATCATCGCCGGCCGGGTGAAGGCCTCGGCGAGGAACAGCACGTCCGGGTCGGTCTTTTTGACCTCGGCGATCAGCCACTGCCAGAAGTCGAGCGGCTTGGTGTGTGGGTTGTCGACCCGGAAGATCTTGACGCCGTGGTCGACCCAGTGCCGCACGACCCGGAGCACCTCGGCGTAGAGCCCCTCGGGGTCGTTGTCGAAGTTCAGCGGGTAGATGTCCTGGTACTTCTTGGGCGGGTTCTCGGCGTAGGCGATGGTGCCGTCGACCCGGGTCGTGAACCACTCCGGGTGCTCCTTGGCCCACGGGTGGTCGGGGGCGCACTGCAGCGCCAGGTCGAGCGCCACCTCCATGCCCAGCTCGCGGGTGCGCGCCACGAAGGCGTCGAAGTCCTCGAGCGTCCCCAGGTCGGGGTGGATGGCGTCGTGGCCGCCCTCGTCCGAGCCGATCGCCCACGGCGAGCCGGGGTCGTCCGGCCCCGGCGTCATGGTGTTGTTGGGGCCCTTGCGGTTGACCCGGCCGATCGGGTGGATCGGCGGCAGGTAGACCACGTCGAAGCCCATCCGGGCGACGGCCGGCAGCCGCTCGGCCGCGGTCTGGAAGGTGCCGGAGCGCGGCGGGTCCAGCGTGGCCCCCTCGCTGCGCGGGAAGAACTCATACCAGCTGCCGTACAGCGCCCGCCGGCGGTCGACCCAGATCCGGCGTGGTTCGCCGGTGGTGACCAGCTCGCGGACCGGGTACCGGCGGAGCACCTGGACCGCCTCCGGGGCCAGCGCGGTGTCGAGCCGCTGGCGGGGCGCGCGGGTGCTGTCCCGGAGCGCCGCCGGGATGCCCTCCAGCGGGCCGCGCTCGGCCGTCGGCACCCCCTCGGTGGCGCGCGCGTAGAGCCGGGCGCCCTCCTCCAGCACGACCTCCACGTCGACACCGGCGTCGATCTTCAGCGGGGCGTCGTGCCACCAGGTGCCGAGCGGGTCGCCCCAGGCCTCCACGACGTAGGTCCACTCGCCCTCGGCGTCGACCGTGACCGGCGCGGACCAGCGGTCGTTGTCCTCGGGGCTCATCGGCACGAAGGGCGCCGCCCGACCGCTGGGGCCGGTGAGGACGACGTTGGCCCCCACCGCGTCGTGCCCCTCCCGGAACACGGTCGCGCGGACCGTCAGGGTCTCGCCCTCGACCGCGCGCGCCGGATAGGCCCCGCAGGAGACCGAGGGGCTGACATCAGTGATCACGATCCGTCCCACCACGTGGCGACCGTACCCATCGATCTTGCCGACGAACGTCGGCGCGTCCCCCCATGCTGCCGCAAAGGCCCGGCGGCGCCCCCTCCGGGGTTTGAGAGCCCCCATGGAGTGGCTAGGGTCGCTCAGGTGAAGGCTCTCCGCAGGTTGACCGTCCGCTTGGCCCTCCCCGCGCCGCTCGCGCCCCTCGCCGAGCTGGTGATGAACCTGAGGTGGTCCTGGCACCACCCCAGCCTCGACCTGTTCGAGAGCATCGACCCGGCGACCTGGCAGGCCGTCGGCCACGACCCGGTGCAGCTGCTCGGCGAGGTCAGCCCGGAGCGGATCGCCGAGCTGGCGGCCGACGGCGAGTTCCTGGCCCGGCTCACCGCCGTGCACGCCGACCTGCAGGGCTACCTGACGGTCCCGAAGTGGTACCAGTCGCTCGAGCGCGCCCCCCGGTCGATCGCCTACTTCTCCCCGGAGTTCGGCATCACCGAGGTGCTGCCGCAGTACTCCGGCGGGCTCGGCATCCTCGCCGGCGACCACCTCAAGGCCGCCTCCGACCTCGGGGTGCCGATCCTGGGCGTCGGGCTGCTCTACCGGGCGGGCTACTTCAAGCAGAGCCTCAACGCCGAGGGCTGGCAGCAGGAGCGCTACCCCCCGCTGGACCCGAACGGCCTGCCGCTGACGCTGCTGCGCGACGCCGACGGGAACCCGGTGGAGATCTCGCTGGGCCTCGCCGAGGGCCGCACCCTGCACGCGCAGGTCTGGAAGGCGCAGGTCGGCCGGGTGCCGCTGCTGCTGCTCGACAGCGACGTCGAGGCGAACGCCCCCGCCGAGCGGCAGATCACCGACCGGCTGTACGGCGGTGGCACCGACCACCGGCTGGCGCAGGAGCTGCTGCTGGGCATCGGCGGGGTCCGGGCGATCCGCGCCTACACCGCCCTGACCGGGGAGCCGGAGCCGGAGGTGTTCCACACCAATGAGGGCCACGCCGGCTTCCTCGGGATCGAGCGGGTGCGCGAGCTCATCGCCGAGGGCCTGAGCTACGACGAGGCCCTGGAGGCGGTCCGGGCCGGCACCGTGTTCACCACCCACACCCCGGTGCCGGCCGGCATCGACCGCTTCCCCAAGGACCTGCTCGCCGGGGTCTTCGCCGGTGGCACGCTGCCGGGCGTCCCGATGGACCGGGTGCTCGAGCTCGGCGCCGAGGAGGACCCGAACGTGTTCAACATGGCGCATATGGGGCTGCGCCTGGCGCAGCGCCGCAACGGCGTCGCCAAGCTGCACGGCATCGTGAGCCGCCAGATGTTTCACGACCTGTGGCCCGGCTTCGACCCGGCCGAGGTCCCGATCACGTCGGTCACCAACGGCGTGCACGCGCCGACCTGGGTCGCGCGCGAGGTGTTCGAGCTGGCCGAGCGCGAGATCGGCACCTCCATCACCACCGAGGCGCAGGGCTGGGAGGCCATCGCCAAGGTCGCCGACAGCCCCATCTGGCAGACCCGCCGGGTGCTGCGCGAGCGGCTCGTGGGCGAGGTCCGCCGCCGGCTGCACGACTCCTGGCTCCAGCGGGGTGCGACGGAGGCCGAGCTCGGCTGGACCGCCGGCGTCTTCGACCCGGACGTGCTCACCATCGGGTTCGCCCGCCGCGTCCCGTCGTACAAGCGCCTGACGCTCATGATGCGCGACCCGGAGCGGCTCAAGGCGCTGCTGCTCGACCCGGAGCGGCCGGTCCAGCTGGTGATCGCCGGCAAGGCGCACCCGGCCGACGACGGCGGCAAGGAGCTGGTGCAGCAGATCGTCCGCTTCACCGACCAGGAGGACGTGCGGCACCGCATCGTGTTCCTGCCGGACTACGACATCGGGATGGCCCGCTACCTCTACGGCGGCTGCGACGTCTGGCTCAACAACCCCCTGCGCCCGCTGGAGGCGTGCGGCACCTCGGGCATGAAGTCGGCCCTGAACGGCGGTCTCAACCTCTCCATCCTGGACGGCTGGTGGGACGAGATGTACGACGGCGAGAACGGCTGGGCGATCCCGACCGCGGACGGCGTCACCGACCCGAACCGCCGGGACGACCTGGAGGCCGCGGCCTTCTATGAGCTGGTCGAGAAGCAGGTGCGGACCCGGTTCTACGACGTCGACGACGACGGCATCCCGCAGCGCTGGGTCGAGATGGTGCGGCACACGCTGCAGACGCTCGGCCCCAAGGTGCTCGCCAGCCGGATGGTCCGCGACTACGTCCACCAGCTCTACCGGCCCGCCGGTGAGGCCTCTCGAACCCTTGCGCAGCAGGGCTTCCAGCCCGCCAAGGAGCTGGCGGCGTGGAAGTCCAAGGTGGTCTCGACCTGGCCGCGGGTGCGGGTGCAGCACGTCGAGGCCGGCGGCACCGACGCCCCGGACGTGGGCAGCACGCTGGAGGTGCGGGCCTCGGTGGACCTCGCCGGGCTCGCCCCCGAGGACGTCGTGGTGCAGGCCGTCTACGGCCGGGTCGACGAGCACGACGAGATCCACCGGCCCGTCCAGCAGCCGCTGGCGAACACCGGCAGCGGCGACGACGGCCTGCCGCGGTACGTCGGTGAGGTGCCGCTCGAGCGGGCCGGCTCGTTCGGCTACACCGTCCGGGTGCTGCCGCACCACGAGCTGCTGCCGACCGACGCCGACCTGGGGCTGCTGGCGCAGGCCTAGCGGCAGGCCCGGAACAGCAGGACCGACCGGCCGGTCACCGCGACCGGCACGCCCGGCTGGTGCACGTCGGCGCCGTGCCCGTGCCGGGCGGTGTCGACCAGCAGCTCGTACGACGACGCCCACGGCCGGCCCGGCAGCGTCAGCGACAGGTCGTCGGCGCCGGCGTGCAGCACCACGAGGAAGCTGTCGTCGACGACCCGCTCGCCGCGCGGGCCGCGGGTGCGGATGCCGCGGCCGTCGAGGTACATGCCGAGGGTCTGCTGCGAGCCGTCGAACCACTGCCCGTCGCTGAGCTCGGTGCCGTCGGCCCCGAACCAGGCGATGTCCTTGACGCCGTCGTCGTCCAGCGATCGGCCGGAGAAGAACGCCTTCTGCCGGAAGACGGGGTGCTCCTTGCGCAGTGCCAGCAACTGGGCGACCAGGTCGTACACCTCTTGCGCGTCCGGCTTGACGTCCCAGTCGACCCAGGACAGCTCGTTGTCCTGGCAGTAGGCGTTGTTGTTGCCGCGCTGGGTGCGGCGCAGCTCGTCGCCCATCGTCAGCATCGGCACGCCGGTCGACAGGAGCAGCGTCGACAGCAGGTTCTTGGCCTGCCGCAGCCGCAGCGCGTTGATGGCCGGGTCGTCGGTCTCGCCCTCCACCCCGCCGTTCCACGACCGGTTGTGGTCGTCGCCGTCGCGGTTGTCCTCGCCGTTGGCCTCGTTGTGCTTGTGCTCGTAGGTCGTCAGGTCGCGCAGCGTGAAGCCGTCGTGCGCCGTCACGAAGTTGATGGAGGCGTACGGCCGCCGGCCGTCGTCCTGGTAGAGGTCGCTGGAGCCCGACAGCCGGTAGGCCAGCTCCCGCACCCCGTGCCGGTCGCCGCGCCAGACGTCCCGGACGGTGTCGCGGTACTTGCCGTTCCACTCGGTCCACAGCGGCGGGAACTCGCCCACCTGGTAGCCGCCCTCGCCGACGTCCCACGGCTCGGCGATGAGCTTCACCTGCGAGACCACCGGGTCCTGCTGGATGACGTCGAAGAACGCCGACAGCTTGTCGACGTCGTGCAGGGAGCGCGCCAGGGCCGGTGCCAGGTCGAAGCGGAAGCCGTCGACGTGCATCTCGGTGACCCAGTAGCGCAGCGAGTCCATCAGCAGCTGCAGCACGTGCGGGTTGCGCGCGTCGAGGGTGTTGCCGCACCCGGTGTAGTCGCGGTAGCTGCCGTCGTCCTGGAGCCGGTAGTAGTGCTGGTTGTCGATGCCGCGGAACGACAGCGTCGGCCCGGTCTCGTCGCCCTCGGCAGTGTGGTTGTAGACGACGTCGAGCAGCACCTCCATCCCGGCGGCGTGCAGGGCCTTGACCATGGCCTTGAACTCGCCCACCTGCTGCCCGGACGACCCGCTGGACGAGTAGCCGGCGTGCGGCGCGAAGTAGCCGATCGAGTTGTAGCCCCAGTAGTTGGTCAGGCCGCGCTCGAGCAGCGCCGGCTCCGGCACGAAGTGGTGCACCGGCATCAGCTCGACCGCGGTGACCCCCAGGCGCTGCAGGTGCTCGATCGCCGCTGGGTGGGCGAGGCCGGCATACGTCCCGCGCACCGCCTCCGGAACGCGGGGGTGCCGCGCCGTGAAGCCCTTCACGTGCAGCTCGTAGATGACCGTGTCCGCCCAGGCATGGACCGGGCGCTCGTCGCCGCCCCAGTCG
The DNA here is from genome assembly GCA_025966295.1 of Frankiales bacterium. Taxonomy (GTDB): domain Bacteria; phylum Actinomycetota; class Actinomycetes; order Mycobacteriales; family SCTD01; genus RYN-111. The sequence goes on from JAOPVD010000091.1 coordinate 7,297, forward strand.
AACTCGTCGTGCACGACGACGGAGACGAGGTGATCGTCGATGGCCCGCGCGTACGGGTCGACCAGCAGCTTGCCGGCGTCGAACCGCTGGCCAGCTGGTGGGTCGTACGGCCCGTCCACCCGGAAGCCGTACCGCTGGCCGGGACCGACGCCGGGCAGGTAGCCGTGCCAGACGTGGTAGGTCGTCTCCTCGAGCTCGACCCGCTGCTCGTGGCCGTGCTCGTCGATCAGGCAGAGGTCGACCGCCTCGGCCGCCTCGCTGAAGAGCGCGAAGTTGGTCCCCGCACCGTCCGCGTGCGCCCCGAGCGGGAAGGGCCCCCCGGGCCAGGTGCGCAGCTCCACGCCGGGCAGTCTCGCAGTCCTAGTGTCAGGGGATGCCGATCGTTCCGGACACCAAGGACTGGACCTGGGTGGCCGAGCGCCGGTGCGACGAGTGCGGCTTCGACCCAGCCACCGTCGTGACCGCTGACGTCGCGCCCCTTCTCCGTCGTACGGCGGAGCGGTGGGTGTCCTTCCTTAGTGGGGAGCACGAGGACCTGAGAAGGCGGCCGGACGACAGCAGGTGGGCGCCGATCGAGTACGCCGCGCACGTGCGCGACGTGATCCGCATCTACGACGAGCGGCTCCGGCTGATGGTCGAGACCGACGACCCGCTCTACCAGAACTGGGACCAGGACCAGAGCGCCGTCGACGAGCGCTACCTCGAGCTGGACCCGGCGGACATCTCACGGGCTATCGCCTCGGAGGGGCCGGCACTTGCCGACCGGTTCGCCGCGGTCACCGACTGGCAGCGGCCTGGCCGTCGCAGCGACGGCGCGCGCTTCACCACAGAGTCGTTTGCGCGGTACTTCCTCCATGACCTGCTGCACCACCTGCAGGACGTGGGCGCCTGAGCCGGTTGCCCACGATCGTCCGCCGCTCGCTGGGGATGAGATCGGCCAGCTTGGTCCCGGTGGGCAGCAGCATCGACTGACCGCGCTGGGTCCGCTCGAGCATCGCGTGCACGACCAGGGCGTTGCGAAGGAGGGTCGCGAACTGCTCGGGCTCGGTCAGCAGCCAGCCGTGCCGGCCGGCGACCACCTCGGCGGGCAAGCTTCCCGCCACGGCACCCAGTGCGCCGGGCAGGATCAGCCGGTCACCGTCGCCCCAGATGAACAGCACCGGCATGCCGCTCGCCACCAGCGCGTTGGCCTCGTCGGCGAGATCGACGGTCAGTGCCAGCTTCGCGGTCAGCGCCATCGTCAGCGGCTTGCGGAGGGCGTTCGGGACCAGCGCGCGCACCATCCCCGGT
>JAOPVD010000110.1 GCA_025966295.1 Frankiales bacterium
GGGTCGTGCGCGATGAGGTGCGGCGGCTCGCCGAACCACCAGGTCACGACGGGCGCGTCCGGTGCCAGCAGCGGCAGCACCACCGACTCCGCGTGCAGGGCCAGCCGCCCGTACATCCGCATCACGACCGCCTCGCCGGGACCGAGCCGGCCCCCGACGGAGACCTCGGCGTCCAGCCGCGGGTCGGGCGCGTCCGGGCGGCGCCGGACCACCACGAGCAGCCGGCAGGGGTGCTGGGCGGCGGCGGCGGTGGCGGCCTGCTCGGCCTCGGCGACCAAGCGCTCGTCGACGACCGCGACCAGGGTGAGGGCCAGGCCGCTCGAGACCGAGCCGGCCTGCCGGCGCTCACGCACGAGCGCCTTGATGACGTCCGAGCCGGTGGTGTCCCAGAGGGTCGTCACTAGGGCCGCCTCCAGGCGCGTCCGTCACGGGCCAGCATCTCGAACCCGCCCTTGGGTCCCCACTCGCCGGCCCGGTACAGCTCGGGCCCGTCGGGCAGCGACGCCCACAGCTGCTCGATCGGGTCGATGACCCGCCAGGACTGCTCGACCTCCTCGTTGGCGGGGAACAGCGAGGCGTCGCCGAGCAGCACGTCGAGCAGCAGCCGCTCGTAGGCCTCCGGGGAGTTCTCGGTGAACGCCTCGCCGTACAGGAAGTCCATCGCGACGTCGCGCACCTCCATGGTGCTGCCGGGCACCTTGGAGCCGAAGCGAAGCGTCAGGCCCTCGTCCGGCTGGACGCGCACGACGAGCTGGTTGTTGCCGAGCTCCTCGGTGTCGGTCTGCGCGAACGGCAGGTGCGGCGCCTTCTTGAAGATGACGGCGATCTCGGTGACCCGCCGGGGGAGCCGCTTTCCGGTCCGCAGGTAGAACGGCACCCCCGCCCAGCGGCGGGTGTCCACCTCGAACCGGACGGCGGCGAAGGTCTCGGTGCGGGAGTCGGGGGCGACGCCCTCCTCGGCGCGGTAGGCCCTGACCCGCTCGCCGGCCAGCCAGCCCTGGTCGTACTGGCCGCGGACGGCGTAGTGCCGCAGGTCCTTCGGGAGCTGGACGGCGCCGAGCACCTTGACCTTCTCGGTGCGCAGCGACTCGGCGTCGAAGTTCACCGGCTCGTCCATGGCCGTCAGCGCGAGCAGCTGCAGCAGGTGGTTCTGCAGCACGTCCCGGGCGGCCCCGGTCTGCTCGTAGAACGCCGCCCGGCCGCTGATGCCGACGTCCTCGGCCATCGTGACCTGCACGGAGTCGATGTGGTTGCTGTTCCAGATCGGCTCGAACAGCTCGTTGGCGAAGCGCAGCGCCAGCAGGTTCTGGACGGTCTCCTTGCCGAGGTAGTGGTCGATCCGGAAGACGTCCTTGGCGGTGAACACCTCGTCGACCAGTCGGTTGAGCTCGATAGCCGACTGCAGGTCGTGCCCGAACGGCTTCTCGACGACCACCCGTCGCCAGCTCTTGGTCACGTGGTTGTCGGCCATGCCGGTGCGGGCCATCTGCCGCAGCACGGTGGGGAAGGCGCTGGGTGGGATCGACAGGTAGAACGCGGCGTTGCCGCCGGTGCCGTGCGTGAGGTCGAGGTCCTTGAGCAGCTGCGCCAGTTTGTCGAACGCCGCGTCGTCGTCGAAGGAGCCGGGCAGGAACTTGGTGCCCTCCGCGACCCGGTGCCAGACCTCCTCGCGCCACTCGGTGCGCGCCCCGCGCTTGGCGGCCTCGCGGGCCATGTGCTCGAACTCGCCGTCGCCCCAGTCCCGCCGGGCGAACCCGACCAGTACGAAGCCGGGCGGCAGCAGCCCGCGGTTGGCGAGGTCGTAGACGGCCGGGATGAGCTTCTTGCGTGACAGGTCCCCGGTGGCGCCGAACACGACGAGCGCGCACGGCGGAGGCACCCGCGGGAGCCGACGGTCCCGCGGGTCGCGCAGCGGGTTGCCGGCGGGAGGCAGCAGGGTCACGAGAGCACCCGTTGCACCTGCGCCAGACCGGCCGGGCCGGTCAGGTGCAGCCGCAGGACGGGGCGTCCCTTGTCCGCGAGGACCTTCGCGTCGCCGGCCGCCTGCGCGGCGATGAGAGTGCCGAAGCTGAAGGGTCGCCCGGGGATCTGGACGTCCTGCTCCACCAGACCGGTGAGCTGCAGGAAGACGCCGATCGGTGGCCCGCCCTTGTGGTACTGCCCGGTGGAGTGCAGGAAGCGCGGCCCCCAGCCGAAGGTCACCGGCCGGGCGACCCGCTTCGCCAGCGGCGCCCGTACGGCGGCCAGGCCGGCGTCGCGGATCCGGTCGAGGTAGGCCATCACGGCCAGGTAGCCCCGGGGCGGAACGCTGGCCAGCAGCGCCGCGACCGCGTCCTCCAGGCTGGTGGCGCCGTCCAGCAGGCCGGCCGTGGCCCGCACCTCGACCGCGCCGTCCACGAACAGCGGCGGCTCCGGCTCCGGCTGCGCGTCCAGCAGCCCGCGGGCCGCGTTCTTGGCGCTCTCCACGTCCGGCTGGTCGAACGGGTTGATGCCGAGCAGCCGGCCGGACACCGCGACGGCGTACTCCCAGGCGAGGAACTGCTGGCCCAGGTCGCCGGTGACGGTGGTGCCGATCGGCGGCGTCGGCTCGCTGAGCCGGACCACGTGCACGTCCTCGGCCGGCCCCTGCACCTCGGGCGCGTCCGGTTCGACCACGACGGGCAGCAGCCCCTTGCCGTGCTTGCCGGTGGACTCGGCGACGAGCTGCTCGGCCCAGTCGCCGAAGCCGGCGAGCGGCGACGCCCCGGCGTCCAGCACGATCTTGTCCCGCTGGTCGGCGCCGAGCGCGGCGCCGAGCTGCAGCGCGGGGTTGTCTCCGTCCGCGAGCCGGTTCTGCAGGGCCGCGGCCTGGTCCAGCAGCAGCTCGACGTCGGCGCCCGCGAAGGCGGACGGCACCAGGCCGAACGCGGTCAGCGCGCTGTACCGGCCGCCGACGGTGGGGTCGGCGAGGAACACCGCGCGGTAGCCCTCGTCGCGCGCCAGCTGCTCGAGCGCCGAGCCGGGGTCGGTGACGACGACCAGGCGTTCTCGCGGGTCGATGCCGGCGGCGGTGAAGGCCTCCACGAGGGCGCGCCGCTGGCTGTCGGTCTCGAGGGTGCCGCCGCTCTTGCTGGACACGACCACGACGGTGCGGCTCAGGTCCCCGGACACCACGCTGCGCACCTGGTCGGGGTGCGTGGAGTCCAGCACGGTGAGCGGGACCCCGGCCGTCCGGCAGATCACCTCCGGCGCCAGCGAGGAGCCGCCCATGCCGCACAGCACGACCCGGTCGAGGCCCTCGGCGCGCAGCTCGTCACGCAGCCGCAGCAGCTCCGGCAGCAGCTGCCGGGAGACCTCGACCGCGTCCAGCCAGCCGAGCCGGACGGCCGCCTCCGGCTCGGCCTCGGGGCCCCACAGCGTCGCGTCGTGCGCGCGCAGGCGGGCCGGCACGTCGTCGGCCTGCAGCGTCGCCAGGGCCTGCTGCTGGGCAGCCCGGAGCGACTCGCCGGCGATCTCGACCCGGACGGTCACGCAGTCGCCTCGGGGGAGGCGGCCGCCGGTCCGTCACCTGCCGGTCGGGCGGCGCCCGTGGGGAGGATGTCGGCGCCGGCCTTCTCGAGCTGCTCGGTGACCGAGGCGATGAGCTCGTTCCAGGAGTCCTCGAACTTCTGCACGCCCTCGCGCTCGAGGACGGTCACGACGTCGTCGTAGTCGATGCCGGCGGCCTTGAGCTCGTCCAGGACCTGCTGCGCCTCGGCGTAGTAGGGGTGGATGGTGTCGCCGCGGATCACGCCGTGGTCGGCGACGGCCGCAAGGGTCGCCTCCGGCATGGTGTTGACGGTGCCAGGGGCGACCAGCTCGACGACGTACCGGGTGTCGTCGTACGCCGGGTCCTTGACGCCGGTGGAGGCCCAGAGCGGGCGCTGGGGCTTGGCGCCGGCCGCCGCGAGGGCCTTCCAGCGGTCGGTCCCGAAGGCCTGCTCGAAGCGCTGGTAGGCCAGCCGGGCGTTGGCGATCGCGGCCTGCCCGCGCAGCGGGTGGCCGTCGCCGAGCCGCTTGTCGATCTCGGTGTCGACCCGGCTGACGAAGAAGCTCGCGACCGAGCCGATCGCTGCCAGGTCGTGGCCGTTGGCCTTGGCCAGCTCCAGGCCGGCCATGAACGCGTCCATCACGGCGTCGTAGCGCTCCAGCGAGAAGATCAGCGTGACGTTGACGCTGATCCCCTGGCCGAGCACCTCGGTGATGGCCGGCAAGCCCTCTTTGGTGGCCGGGATCTTGATGTAGAGGTTGGGCCGGTCGACCAGCCACCAGAGCGCCTTGGCCTCGGCGACCGTGCGGGGAGCATCGGCGGCGAGCCGTGGATCGACCTCGATGCTGACGCGGCCGTCGATGCCGTCGCTGGCGTCGTAGCGCAGCTTGAGGACGTCGCAGGCCCACCGCACGTCGTACGTCGTGAGGGCGCGCACCGCCTCTCCGAGGTCGACGCCGCGGAGCGCCAGGTCCCGCACCTGCTCGTCGTAGGCGGCGCCGTCGGACAGCGCCTTCTGGAAGATCGACGGGTTGGTGGTGACGCCGACGACGTGCTCCTCCGACACCAGCTGCGCCAGGTTGCCGGAGCGCAGGCGCTCCCGGGAGAGGTCATCGAGCCAGACCGCCACACCCGCGGCGGAGAGGTCTGCAAGAGGGTCGGTCACGGTGGTGCCCTTCAGTTGCCGGTGGTGGAGCCCTTGGTCTGGCCGAGCTTGGCCAGTGA
>JAOPVD010000139.1 GCA_025966295.1 Frankiales bacterium
CGAGGACGGCCGCCTGCTCGTCCCCGCCGCCACCCCCGACCGCTGGTGGGGCCTGGTCGAGACCACCAGCTCCGAGCTGCCGCTGCTCGGCGACGGCGCGCCGGTGAAGCTGTCCGGCACGTCGCTGGCCGGCCTCGACGAGTGCCCGCTGCGGTGGTTCCTCGAGCACGAGGTGCACGCCGAGTCGGCGGCCAGCACCGCGATGGGGTTCGGCGGGGTGCTGCACGCGCTGGCGCACGAGGTCGCCACCGGCGCCACCCCGCCCGACCTCGACGTGCTGATGGCGCGACTGGACAAGGTGTGGCGGCAGCTGGCCTACGACGCCCCCTGGCAGTCCGCGCAGCAGCACGACGAGGCGCGTGAGGCACTCCGCCGGTTCCTGGCCTGGCACGCCGCCGGCCGCGGCCGGACCCTGGTCGCCACCGAGATCGGCTTCGACGTGCCGGTCGACGTCGACGGCACCACCGTGCGGCTGCGCGGCTTCATGGACCGGGTCGAGCTGGACGAGGACGGCAAGGTGCACGTCGTCGACCTCAAGACGGGCAAGAGCCTGCCCGGCAAGAAGGACCTCGAGAGCCACCCGCAGCTCGGCACCTACCAGCTCGCGGTCCGGCACGGCGCCCTCGACGGGGCCCTGCCCGACCGGCCGGACGTCGGCGGCGCGGAGCTGGTGATGCTGCGGCTCGACGGCGGCGACGGCGGCCCCAAGGTGCCGCAGCAGGCCGCGCTGCCCGAGGGGCGGACCTGGGTGGAGGACCTGCTCGACACCGCGGTCCGCCGGGTGCTGCACGAGTCCTTCCCACCCACCCCGCAGGACCGCTGCGAGCGGTGCGCGTTCCGGCGCTGCTGCCCGGCGCAGCCCGACGGCCGGCAGGTGGTCGAGTGAAGCCCGCCGACCTGTCCCGGCTGCTGTCGGTGCCGTTCACCGAGGAGCAGCTGGCCGCTGCCACCGCGCCGCTCGAGCCGGGCCTGATCGTCGCCGGCGCCGGCTCCGGCAAGACCACCGTGATGGCGGCCCGGGTGGTCTGGCTGGTCGCCACCGGCCAGGTCGCCCCGGAACGGGTGCTCGGCCTGACCTTCACCAACAAGGCCGCGGCCGAGCTGGCCGGGCGCATCAGCAAGACGCTGACCCAGGCGGGCCTGGCGACCCGCGGCGCCGACGACACCGGTGAGCCGGTCGTGTCGACGTACCACGCCTTTGCCGGCCGGCTGGTGACCGAGCACGGGCTGCGGCTCGGGGTCGAGCCGCGGGCCCGGCTGCTCGCCGACGCGACCCGCTACCAGCTGGCAGCCCGGGTGCTGCGCCGGCACCGCGGCCCGATCGTGTCGCTGACCCGGCCGCTGTCGATGCTGGTCGGGGAGCTGGTCGCGCTCGACGCCGAGCTGTCGGAGCACCTGGTCGCGCCCGGGGAGCTGCTCGCCTGGGACCGCGCCTGGATCGCGGCGGTCGAGCAGCGGTGCGCCGCCTTCGAGGGGGAGAAGGGCCACAAGACCCACTGCGACACCCTCAAGAAGTACGCCGGGGCGGCCCGGCAGCGGGCCGAGCTGGCCGAGCTGGTGCTGTCCTACCGGGCCGCCAAGGCCGAGCTGGACGCGGTCGACTTCGGCGACCAGGTGGCGCTGGCCGCCCAGCTGGCCGAGACCGTGCCCGAGGTCGGCGTGCTCGAGCGCGGCACCGCCGGGGTGGTGCTGCTCGATGAGTACCAGGACACCTCGGTGGCGCAGCGCCGGATGCTGGCCGGGCTGTTCGGCGGCGGCCACCCCGTCACCGCGGTCGGCGACCCGTGCCAGGCCATCTACGGCTGGCGCGGCGCCTCGGTGGCCAACCTCGATGGCTTCCCGACGCACTTCCCGCTCACCTCCGGCGCGCCGGCCCGGACCTTCAGCCTGGCGGTCAACCAGCGGTCCGGCGGTCGGCTGCTGCAGCTGGCCAACACCGTCGCCGCCGCGCTGCGCGACAAGCACGCGGTGGTGGAGCTGGTGGCGCCGCCCGCCAAGGCCGACCTCGGCACGGTCGTCACCGCGCTGCACGAGAGCTGGCAGCAGGAGGCGGAGTGGGTCGCCGACCAGGTCGAGCAGGCCCACGGCCCCGACACGCCGTGGAACGAGATCGCCGTGCTGGTGCGGGCCCGGCGCGACTTCGGCGACCTGCACGCCACGCTGGTGGCCCGCGGCATCCCGGTCGAGGTGGTCGGCCTGGGCGGGCTGCTGGCGCTGCCCGAGGTGGCCGATGTGGTGGCCACCCTGGAGGTCATCGAGGAGCCGACCGCCAACGCCGCACTGCTGCGGCTGGTCACCGGGCCGCGCTGGCGGCTCGGCGTGCGCGACCTCGCGCAGCTCGGCCGGCGCGGCAAGGAGCTGCTCGTCAGCGGGGTCCGCGACCCGCACCTGGACGAGGAGCCGCCGCCGGACGTGGACGAGACCGACCTCGAGGTCGACGACACCGCGCTCGAGGAGGCCGTCGCCGGCATCGACCCGTGCGATGTCGTCTCGCTGGCCGACGTGCTCGACCGGCCCGGCCACCGCGGTTGGTCGCTGGAGGGCATCCAGCGGCTCACCGCCCTCGGCGCGGAGCTGCGGCTGCTGCGCAGCCACCGCGACGAGCCGCTGCTGGACCTGGTCCATCGGGTGATCGAGGTGTCCGGCCTCGACGTCGAGCTGTCGGCCTCGCCGGAGGCCGTCGACGCCCGCCGCCGCGAGTCGCTGTCGGCGTTCCTCGACGTGGTGGCCGGCTTCACCGACCTCGACGGCGAGAGCTCGCTGAGCTCCTTCCTGGCCTTCCTGCGCGCCGCCGAGGAGCACGAGCGCGGCCTCGACGGCGTGACGCCGCAGGGCAGCGACGCGGTGCAGCTGCTCACCGCCCACAAGGCCAAGGGCCTGGAGTGGGACGTCGTGGTCTGCCCCGACCTGACCCGCGGCGTGTTCCCGGCCGACACCCTGCGCGGGCGCTGGACCACCGCGGCGGCGGTGCTGCCCGGCCCGCTGCGCGGCGACGCCGTCGACCAGCCGACCCTCAACGAGGAGCTCGACAAGGCGGCGGTGTCGTCCTACGACAGCGCCTGCCGGCAGCACCTGGAGCGCGAGGAGCGGCGGCTCGGCTACGTCGCCTTCACCCGGGCCCGGCAGCTGCTCGTCGGCAGCGGGCACTGGTGGGGCCCGACCCAGAAGAAGCCGCGCGGCCCGTCGCCGTTCCTGCTGGAGCTCAAGGACCACGCCGAGGCCGGCCACGGCAAGGTGCTGCGCTGGGAGCAGGCTCCGGCCGAGGAGTCCAACCCCCTGCTCCTGGAGCGGGCCGAGTTCGTCTGGCCGGCGCCGTACGCCCCAGAGCCCTTGCTGCGCAGGCAGACCGCGGCCGCGCTGGTCCGGCAGGACCTGCGGGCGCTCACCGCCGGTGAGCCGCTGCCGGAGGACGCCGGCCTGGCCGGCTGGGAGCGCGAGGAGCTGGCCCGCCTCGACCGGGAGGCGGCGCTGCTGCTGGACGAGGAGAGGGCCGCCCGCAAGGCGGTGCGCGAGGTGCTGCTGCCGGCGTCGCTGTCCGCGTCCCAGCTGATGCGGCTGCGCGAGGACGCCGACGGCTTCGCCCGCGAGCTGGCCCGGCCGATGCCCCGGCCGCCCGCGCCGGCGGCCCGCCGCGGCACCCGCTTCCACGCCTGGGTGGAGGCGCTGTTCGAGGACCGGCCGCTGCTTGACCCCGACGAGCTGCCCGGCGCCGAGGACGACGAGCTCGGCAGCGACGAGGACCTGGCGGCCCTGCAGGAGGCCTTCCTGGCGTCCGGCTGGGGCGACCGCAAGCCGTACGCGGTCGAGGCCGGCTTCGCGCTGCCGCTGGCCGGCCGGGTGGTCCGCGGCCGCATCGACGCGGTCTACGACCTCGGCGACGGCCGCTGGCAGGTGGTCGACTGGAAGACCGGCCGGGAGGGGGCCGACCCGGTCCAGCTGGCGGTCTACCGGCTGGCCTGGGCCCGGCTGGTCGGCGTCGAGCCGTCCGCGGTCACCGCGTCGTTCCTCTACGTCCGCAGCGGCACGCAGGTCGTCCATGACGACCTGCCGGGCGAGCAGGAGCTGGCTGCCCTGCTGACCGGCACGGTCGAGGTGGAGACCCTCACCCTGCTCTGAGCCGGCTCCTCGCTGTCACTGGGTGTGTCCCCTTTCTCCGGACGCGCGACCGGCCGGGGGGTCAGAGCTCGATGTGGCCCTCGAGGTAGAACACGCACGAGCCGTGCAGCTGCACCCGGTCGCCGACGAGCCGGCAGGCCAGCTCACCGCCGCGCCGCGACGCCTGGTACGCGAAGAAGGTGTCCTTGCCCGTCCGTGCCGCCCAGAACGGCACGAGCGCGCAGTGCGCTCCGCCGGTCACCGGGTCCTCGGGGATGCCCTTCGCCGGTGCGAAGTACCGGCTGACGAAGTCGTACGTGCCGTCGCCGGCGGCGGTCACCACGACTCCGGTCCGGTCCAGACGGGCGATCGCGGCGAGGTCCGGTTGGAGGGACCGGACGTCGTCGGCCTCGGAAAGCAGGGCGAGGTAGTTGTTCCCGTCGATCGCTGTCTCCACCGGTGTGACGCCGAGCGCGGCCGACAACGCCAGCGGCGGCGGCACGGCGCGCACCGTGCGAACGGGCAGTTCCATCCGATACGCGGTGTCCTCGCGGTCCACCGTCAGCGGCCCACTGGCGGTGTCGAACACGACGCTGTCGCGGCCGGGCTCCAGCCGCTCGACGACCACGGCGCCCGCCGCCAGCGTCGCGTGCCCGCACAACGGCACTTCCACTGTCGGCGTGAACCAACGCAGCCGGTACCGCCCCTCGGACGGCACGATGAACGCCGTCTCGGCGAGGTTGTTCTCCGCGGCCACGGCCTGCAACAGAGCGTCATCAAGAAACCGGTCCAGCACCACCACGGCGGCCGGGTTGCCGGCGAAGCGGCGAGTGGTGAAGGCGTCGAGTTGGAAGATCGGGACCCGCATGGCCGCATGGTAGGGACGCGACATCCGCGGGCCCGCGACGGTCGCCGTCCGCCCGGGGATGCGGGACCGAGTGATCGGTGCCTCCCCGGCTCACCGTCAACGCTCGCGTCCAGGTGCCGTTGCGCGACCAGCGGCGGACTGCGACCACACCCGCGTCCAGGGCCCGAACGACTCATGCCGCATACGGCCCGACCAAGCCGACGCGGGCAGTCACACCCAAAGGGGACACACCCAGGTAGTGTCACCGCGCCCGAGCCCGTCCGTACCGAGGTGGTCGCGTGTCGCAGGACGAACGGCCGGCGCTGGAGGACCTGCTCGGCGCCAAGCACCGCTGGTACCACGTGGTCGACCTCGCGCCGGGCGTGACGACACCGGGCTGGATCGACCTGCGGCCGCACGTCGGCGGCCCGCAGCTGCCCGCCTCGCTGCAGGGCCAGCGGGCGCTCGACGTCGGGACCTTCGACGGCTTCTGGGCCTTCGAACTCGAGCGCCGCGGCGCCGAGGTGATCGGCATCGACGTCGACCAGATCCCGCCGCCCGACACCCCGCAGAGCCGCTGGGCCGAGGTCCAGGCCGAGCTCGACGGCGCCGTCCCTGGCACCGGCTTCGAGCTGCTGCGCCGCTGGTTCGGCTCGTCGGCCGAGCGCCGGTCGGTCAACGTCTACGAGCTCACGCCGGAGGCGGTCGGCGGCCCGGTGGACCTGGTGTTCATCGGCGCGATGCTGCTGCACCTGCGGGATCCGGTGCGGGCCCTGGAGCAGGCCCGGGCGGTGCTGCGCCCCGGCGGTCGGCTGGTGCTGTTCGAGCCGATCGACCGCAAGCTGTCCAAGCGCTCCGAGCCGCTGGCCCGCCTGATGATCGGGTCGACCATCTGGACGTGGTGGTACGCCAACCGGGCCTGCCTGACCGACTGGGTCAAGGCGGCCGGCTTCACCGACGTCGAGGACCTCGGGACCCGGGACGTGGTCGACAGCACCGGCAACAAGCAGCGGCACCTGACGCTGCACGCCCGGGCCTAGCGAGGGGCGTCAGCCCTTGCGGGTCGCCGGCTTGCCGGCGGCGAGCGCGCGCTCGACCGGCTGCGGGGTCTGCCCGCTGACCTTCTTGTTCTGCTCCTGCTTGGGCTTGCGGGTCTCGCGGCCGCCCTTGTCCTTAGCCATTGCTGTCTCCCTGGTGCCGTGCGGTGGAAGCGGCGAGGGAGCACGAGATCCGAACAGATCCAGGCACGCTACGGAGCCTGAGTGTCGCACGGGCGCGTCATTCCGGCAGCAGCACGACCCGCACGGCCTGGTCGCGGGCGCGGACCTCGTCGCCGTCCACCAGCTGTCGTCCCCGGCGCAGCTCGACCTCGCCGTTGACCTCGACCTCGCCGCCGGCCAGCAGCTGCTTGCCGTCGGCGCCGGTCTCGACGATCTCGGCCAGCTTCAGGAACTGGCCGAGCCGGATGCCGTCGGACCGCACGGCCACCTCGCGCACCGGCGCCTCCAGCTCGGCGCCGAACTGCACCGCCTCGCTGCCGTCCGGCCGGGTCTGGGTGCGGCCGGTGCGCTCGAGGCCGCAGGCCTCGTAGAACGCCGGCGGGCCACTCCACGTCGTCAGCGCCCGGTAGCCCTGTGCCCACCCGGCGTCGGCCAGTCCCTCGACGAGCGCGGCGCCCAGGCCCTGCCGCTGGACGTTCGGCGCGACGAAGACCATCGACAGGTGCAGCGCCCCAGGTTCCACGTCGCCGGCACCGTCCTTCGCCCGGCCCGGCTCGCCCAGCGCCATGCCGACGACGGCGTCGCCCTCGACCGCCACCACGACCAGGCCCTCCGCCACCTTCTG
>JAOPVD010000157.1 GCA_025966295.1 Frankiales bacterium
GCAGCCCGGCGTGCGCCTGCTGGTGCTGCTCGTGGCCCGGCCGGCCTACCTGCGGGTCGCGCTGCACCCCGACCAGGTCCGGCGGATCTGGCGGATCGGACGGGAGCTGCTGCTCGGCAACGTCTTCGAGACGGCCGCCACCAACGTCGACAACGTCGTGGTCGGCTCGGTGGCGGGAGCGGCCGCGCTCGGCGCCTACGGCTTCGCCTACAACCTCACCGCGCTGCCGCTGTTCGTGGTGGCGCTGGCCGTCAGCCGGGTCGCGCTGCCGGTGTACGCCCGGCTCCACGACCGGCCCGAGGCCGTCGGGCCGGCCTTCCTCAAGGCCGTCGAGCTGACCGCGTGGCTGACCGCGCTGCCGCTGGGCTTCCTCGCGGTCGCCGGGCCCGAGGTCCTCCACGTGCTGTTCGGCACCAAGTGGGACCTGGTCGCCGATGCCCTGCGGCTGCTGGCGCTGCACGGCTGGCTCCGGGCGGTCGAGACGGCCTCCGGCTCGGTGCTCATCGCAGTCGGCCAGCCCGGCCTGACCCGGCGGGTCCAGCAGTGGCAGCTGGTCGTGGCCGCCGCGCTGCTCGTGCCGCTCGTGCATCTGGGCGGGACCTTCGGTGCCGCCGCGGCCGTCACCACCGCGGTCGCCCTCGGCACGTCGTACAGCCTGGTGCAGTCCACCCGGCGGACCGGCGCCGGCCGGGGGCGGCTCCTGCTGCGAATGGCCGAGGCGGCCGTCGGCGGCTGCGCCGGCGGAGCGGTCGGGCTGCTCGTGCTCGACCGGCTCGCCGGCCTCCCGGCGCTGGCGCTGGCGCTGCTCGCCGCGACGGCGGTCTGGACCGGCGCGTTCACGCTGTTCCGCCAGCCGACGGTGCGGCGGGCGGTCCGGCTGCTGCGGGCCGGAGCTCCCCGCCCGCGGTGAACTCCCGGCGTACGGCCTCCGTACACCGGGTTACGTGACACCATCGCCTCGACGACACGCCGTCGCGACGAAGGAGGACCCGGTGCCGGACATCCTTGACCTCCTGCACGGCGAGAAGGCGGCCGTCATCGTCGGCGTCCACACCGCCATGGGCGCGAAGATCGCCGAGGAGGCCGGCGTCGACGGCCTGTGGATCTCCAGCTTCGAGGTGCACGCGGCCGCCCGGCTGCCCGATGCCGACATCCTCGGCACCCAGGACTACCTCGAGATCGCCAACCGCATCGTGGACCGGGTGCAGAGCCCGGTGCTCGTCGACGGCAACGCCGGCGGCGGCAACGCCATCAACACCATCCGGCTGGTCCGGGAGTTCCACAAGGCCGGCACAAGCGGCATCTGCCTCGAGGACAACGTCTTCCCGAAGCGCTGCACCTTCTACGACGGCATGCAGGACGACATCGAGAAGGAGTCGACGTTCTGCGGCAAGCTCGACGCCGCGTTGGACTCCCGGCCGGACGACCGGTTCGCCGTCATCGCCCGCACCGAGGCGCTCACCAAGGGCCTCGGCATGGACGTCGCGCTGGCCCGCTGCCACGCCTACGCCGAGCGCGGGGTGGACGCGATCCTCATCCACCACAAGGGCAACGACAAGGAGTCGGTGCTCGAGTTCGCCGAGAAGTGGCGCACCGACCACCAGACCCCGCTGGTCTGCGTGCCGACCACCTACGGCCACGTCAGCTACGACGAGCTCAACGACGCCGGCTTCCGGCTGATCATCATGGCCAATGCCGGCATCCGTGCCCAGGTGCAGGCGCTGCAGCAGACGATGGGCGGCCTGATGGCCCACAAGCGGCTCGCCGACGTCGAGGACCAGCTCGTTCCCATGAGCGAGATCTTCCGCCTGGTCTACGTGGACGAGCTGAGGGCCAATGAAGACCGTTACGTCCGCTGACGGGCTGGCCCAGCAGCTGCTGTCGGAGGGCTACGAGCTGTTCGTGGGGGTGCCCGACAGCGGCCTGCGGGGCTTCATCGAGGAGCTCGACGCCCTTCCGGTCCAGCACGTCATCGCCACCTGGGAGGCCGAGGCGGTGGCCATCGCCGCCGGCGCCGAGCTGGCCGGGCGCAAGGCCTGCGTCTACCTGCAGAACGCCGGCCTCGGGCACGCCGTCAACCCGCTCGCCTCGCTGTGCATCCCCTGGGGACTCACGCCGCTGCTCGTCATCGGGCACCGCCACACGCTGCCGCAGCACGCGGTGATGGGCCGCGTCGACGTCGCCCTGCTCGAGCTGCTGGACTACCCCCACGCGATCGTCGTCCACGGGCCCAACAACGAGTCATGAGCGCACCTCGAACCTCGCGCGCCGAGGCGATCCGCACCGTCCTGCAGCGGCACGGCACCGACGCCGTGTACGTCGCCTCGACCGGCTACGTCTCCCGGGCGGTCGCCGCCGAGGCCGGCCCCGAGCACGTGGTCTTCTACATGCAGGGCAGCATGGGCCTGGCCCCGGCGATCGGCCTGGGCATGGCCCTGGCCAGCGACCGCACGGTCGTGGTCCTGAACGGGGACGGTGCGCTGCTCATGTCGCTCGGAACCACCCACACCGTGCGGGACCGGGCCCCGGCCGGCCGGTACTTCCACTACGTGCTCGACAACGGCATGCACGAGTCGGTCGGCGGCCAGCCCTGCGCGCCGCTGGAGCCGTCCTACCCCGGTGTCACCGAGGTCTTCCCGATCACCCGGGACGGCAAGCCGCCGCGGGTGCCGATCGCCCCGCTGGACAACACCGCCCAGGTCCGCGCGTTCCTGGCCGGCCGATGATCCTCGAGCCCCGCCACCAGGTCCTGTTCAACCCCGGGCCGGTCAACCTCGACGCCGAGGTCAAGCGGCACCTGTTCGACGTCGAGCTGTGCCATCGGCAGGACGCCTTCGAGCAGCTGCTGGCGCACGTCCGCGGAGGGCTGTTCGCCGCCGCCGGGCTGGCCCCGGAGGAGTACGCGGTCGGGCTGCTGCACGGCTCCGGCAGCCTGGCGGTCGACGCCGCGCTGGCCAGCTTCGTCCGCGGCCGGGTGCTGGTGCTCGACAACGGCGTCTACTGCGCCCGGCTGGCCACCACCGCCGGGCTGCTCGGCGGCGAGGTCGTCTCGGTGCCGCTCGGCACCGGCGCCCCGGTCGACCTGGACGCCGCCGCCGCGCTGCTCGACGAGCACCGCCCCGACTGGCTGCTGGTGGTGCACCACGAGACCACCACCGGGCTGCTGAACCCGTTGGCCGCGCTCACCGCCCTGGCCCGCGCGCGCGGCGTGCAGGTCCTCGTCGACGCGGTCAGCTCGCT